>JABDFG010000003.1 GCA_013286655.1 Bacteroidota bacterium | reverse complement strand
TTACCTGGGGATGACCCGCATTCACCAGTGTTCTACCCTCCGTTTTTTTTCTTTCTTCTATACCTCGTATGTCGCAATGAATTTCTGAACAAGGTCCACATGGACCGGTATCTCCCATTTCCCAGAAATTATCCTTCCTATTTCCTTTTATAATTCGTTCTTCCGGATTCAGACCCGCTTGCCGGATCAAATCAGCCCAGCAATCATAGGCTTCCTGATCAAAAGCCAATTTATCAGCGGCACTTCCTTCGAAAACAGTTACATACAATTGCTTGGTGTCAATTTTATATACTTCCGTAAGCAACTCCCAACTCCAGGCAATTGCTTCCTTTTTAAAGTAGTCTCCAAAGCTCCAGTTACCAAGCATTTCAAACATGGTATGGTGATAGGTATCCACACCCACTTCTTCCAGGTCATTGTGTTTTCCGGAAACACGCAAACATTTTTGAGTATCTGCAACACGCGGGTGTTTAATGGGGGCATTTCCCAAAAACAGATCTTTAAACTGGTTCATTCCCGCATTGGTAAACATCAGACTCGGATCATTCTTAATAACCATCGGGGCAGAAGGCACAATAACATGGCCTTTGGCCTTAAAAAAATCTAAAAATGTCTGGCGTATCTGAGCAGCGTTCATGAAGGGATAAAGAATTTAATGTCTTTGCAAAAATAGCTTTATTTCCCTAAATTCGCCTGGCTCGAAACCTAATTTGGACTGCCGGAAAACATGTCAAAGGTTAAATATAAATTTAATACCAAATCCCTGACCTATGAAAAGCTGGAGATAACGTTTAAACAACGTTTCTACCAACTTTTTTCTTACATAGCAACGGGAACCGTTTTTGCTGCCATTACCGTATCCATTGCCTTTACTTATTTCGATTCCCCTAAAGAAAAGATACAAAAACGCGAGATTGAAAACCTTCGTTTTCAGTATGATCTGTTGGACAGGCGCATGGGCCAGGTCTCCTCTATTTTAAAGGAAATGCAGGAACGGGATGACAATATCTACCGGGTTGTTCTGGAGGCCGATCCTATTCCGGACAATGTTCGTAAAGCCGGCTTCGGAGGAGTTGACCGATACAAAGAACTGATGAATTTTGAAAACTCAGCACTCATTGTGGAAACCACCAAAAAACTGGATCGCCTGACCAAACAGTTATACATTCAATCCAAATCCTTTGATGAGATCATGAACATGGCCAAAAACAAGGAAAAACTACTGGCCTGCATTCCTGCGATCCAACCGGTGTCCAATAAGGATTTAAAATATCCCCCCTCCGGTTATGGTTATCGTACAGACCCTATTTATAAGACCGGGGAATTTCATCCGGGAATCGATTTTACTGCAAATACAGGAACTGAAATTTTCGCTACGGGAGATGGTGTAGTGGAAATAGCAGATGACGTGATGCAGGGCTATGGAAATCATGTGGTGATCAATCATGGATTCGGTTATGAAACCCTCTACGGACACATGAGCCGTATCAAAGCCTATGTCGGCCAGAAAGTAAAACGAGGTGAATTAATAGGTTATGTCGGAAGCACGGGCCGCTCAACCGGCCCCCATGTACATTACGAGGTGATCCGGAATGGGGAAAAGGTAAATCCCATCAATTACTTCTTTAACGATCTCAGTCCTGCCGAATACCAGCGTCTTACCGAACAAGCTTCGAGAGCGTCTCAATCCTTCGATTAGGTTCATAAGACCAGCTATGCATAAAAAATCCATTAGTTATTACACGGCCATTGCAATCGTCGTTTCCAATATGATCGGAACCGGTGTATTTACCAGCCTGGGATTTCAGGTGGCCGGTATACGATCGGGATTCGCCTTGCTTATACTCTGGTTACTCGGAGGAATAGCCTCCCTGTTAGGAGCCCTGTGTTATGGTGAATTGGGTGCCACGCTTCCAAGATCCGGAGGAGAATACAATTACCTTTCAAAGATCTATCATCCGGCTGTTGGCTTTTTATCCGGCTGGGTTTCCGCAACCGTCGGATTTGCCGCTCCCGTAGCAGCAGCATCCATGGCATTTGCCGAGTATCTGAAAAAAGGAACGGACATGCAACCCATCCTTGTGGGCAGTACAGACATCACTTCCGGTTTGTTTGCCACGCTTATTATCATCCTGGTCACCGGCATTCATTTTTTAAAAGTAAGAGTGGGTAGTCGTTTTCAAAACATCTTTACCAGCATCAGTATTCTTACCATACTCATCATCATCATAAATGGCTTGCTTGTCGGACATACCGGCGACGCCGACTTCAGCCCCAGCCGTTCTGCCTTTCACGACATTCTGAGTTCATCCTTCGCGATTTCCTTCTTCTTCGTCAGCTTCGCCTATTCGGGATGGAACGCCGCAGCTTACATTGCAGGTGAAATGAACGATGTTCAGAAAAACCTTCCGAAAGCTTTGCTGCGAGGCACCTTGTTTGTTACCCTTTTATACCTGCTGCTCAACTTTGTATTTTTGTACACCACTCCGATAGCTGAAATGGTGGGTAAAAAGGAAGTTGGATTCATCGCAGCCACTTATATTTTTGGAAGCCTGGGCGGAAAAATAATGGCCATCATCATAGCGGTAAAATTGATTTCGACCATCAGTTCTATGACCCTTGCAGGACCCCGCATCATCAGTGTCATGGGAGAAGACCTCAGTGTCTTCAAAATGCTTTCAGCAAAAAACAAAAACGAAGTTCCTGCTTATGCTATTCTCGTACAATCTCTGATCGCCTTAATTTTCGTTTTTACAGCAACCTTCGATCAGGTCATTACCTTTATAGGGTTTACGTTAAATCTTTTTACATTTCTAACCGTATTGGGTCTGATGATCCTGCGCGTTCAACAACCCGATCTCCCCAGACCCTTTAAAACTCCCTTTTATCCATTCACCCCTATCATTTTTCTTTGCATCAGTCTTTGGCTGATCTATTTTGGCATTTCCAAAAAGCCGCTGGAATCACTTGCTGCTCTGGCGATTGTGCTAATGGGATTAATCATTTATTTCCTTGGAACTCGCAAAAAAAGTCCGTCGTGAGTTTTTTTAAAAAAGTAATTCTTTCCCTTCTTTTTTTTTCGTTTTACAAGCTCAGTGCCCAGGTCACTTCTGCCGATTTTGAAAATTTTCTGAAAACCAACTTACCGCGCTATAAATTCCTGCTTGAAAACAAACAAAAGTATCGCTTACAAATTGTGTACGTCCGGATAGACCGGGATGAGAACAATGTGCCTCATTTTATACAATACGATTTCAACAACGACCCGAACCTGTTTTATTATTGTGCGAGCACGGTAAAGTTGCCGGCCAGTATGCTCGCCCTGGAAAAGATCAAAGCCTTAAACGTAACTGGTCTGAACCGACAGAGCCCGATGTTAACAGACTCCGCATTCTATTGCCAGCATCGTGTAATTAAAGACACCTCCAGCGAAAATGGCATGCCAAGCATCGAACAATACATTAAAAAAATGCTCCTGGTAAGCGACAACTATGCCTTTAGCAGGGTATATGAATTTTTGACCTGCGATTACCTGCAGGCTCAACTTTCCGAAAAAGGATTTCCAACAATACGCATGGTGAACAAACTGGATGCTGCATGTCCGGGAGATACGTCTAAAATAGCTCCTCCCATTTATTTTTTAAATAAGAAAGGCGATACGATCTATAAACAGCCCTTAATCAGGGAGGTCCGGTTCAATTCACCCACCCCAATCCCCAATGCCAGGGTAGGACACGACCATCACAACAATGCCGATAAAAAAGTACCCGGACCCAAGGACTTTTCAAGGCACAATTACATCAGCCTGCAAAACCAAATCGATATATTGAAAGCATTGATATTTATGCCCTATAACGGTAGCGCTTGGAAAATAGATAATTCCGACAGGTTATTTTTAATAAAACAAATGGGAATGTATCCACGGGAAAGTAATTGGCCCAGGTACAATCCGATCCAATATTACGACTCTTATAAAAAATATTTGATGTACGGTGCAATGGTCCCGAAAATAACAAACGACAGCATCCGTATCTTTAATATCGTCGGACAGGCTTATGGATTTTTAACAGATTGCGCTTACATAACCGATAGTAAAAACAAGGTCGAATTTATGCTGGCAGCAACCATTTATGTGAATGAAAGTGAGGATGTAGGATCCGGAAATTACCAAACTAACAAAACGGGATTGCCCTTCTTTAGGGACCTGGGAAAGACCATCTATCAATCAGAATTAAAAAGGGAAAAACAATTTCCTCCGGATCTGTCCGAATTTAATTTATACAAATAGTATTCTATTATCTTTGTTGCCAATTAAACACGCTATGAAAAAAACAACGTTATTTATCTTTGCCATTGCGTTTGCATTTGCCTGTGGCTCTCAGCATAATGACAAACAACTCGTCAATTCGGATACCCTTAAAAAAGACAGCATCAAGGCTGCACCGAAAAGCAGCCAGGCAAATCATCCCGCCATTAACCGCGAACTGAATGACGTAGCACGTTACATAGCCGGAATGGAAATTGCTCCGGGAAGCAAACTCGATTCCTCTTTACTCAACAACAAGGATTGGAAAAACTATGCAAAAACATTAAATGCAGAATTTGCCAAACTCGATAATACACAGATCGACAAAATGAAACCCTGGGTAGCCAGTGAGCTCAGCGATCTTAAAACAAAAGCCTTATTCTACCCTTTTGCCGGCGCGGATATGCTGAATGCATACACCTTATTTCCGAATGCTCAGAAATATTTCATGGTTGGTCTGGAGCCTGTTGGAACACCTCCGGACCTTGCCAAAATCTATAAATCAAAAGACCTGCTTCACTATTTGAATACCGTCAATCAATCCCTGACTTCCATTATCAATTTCAGTTTCTTCCGGACCAAGTCAATGGCCGTTGAATTTCACCAGTCGGATGTAAATGGAACCTTGCATGTTCTTTTGCTTTTCCTGGAACGAACCGGAAACAGTATCGTTAACATTAAACCCGTCGCCGTAAATACAAAAGGAGAATTAATCACCTATAATTCTTTTGCTGATTCCCAAAAAGATTCCGTAAGGAACAAAGGAGCCCAAATCGACTTTATAAGTGCAGACAGTATGGAACATACGGTTACTTATTTTTCAATCGACTTATCGAATGGTTCATTCCCCAAAAATCAGGGATTTAAAACCTTCATAAAAGATCAGAATGCCGACGTTACCTATATCAAATCCGCATCTTACCTGATGCACAAAGCCTATTTTTCCGACATACGCTCAACCATACTTGCTAACAGCAGGGCTATTTTGCAGGATGATTCAGGTATTCCCTGGAAGTTGTTCAATGATAGCAGCCGTATAATTACACTATACGGAGCTTATACAGGAACGATTAACATATTCCCGCATGATTATCAAACAGATTTAAATGATGCATACAAGAAGGAACCTTCCAAATCAAAGGTAAAACCTCTTCCTTTTGGTATTGGTTATAAATACCTGAAAGGAGAATCAAACCTGATGCTGAGTGTTAGGAAGTAGTACTGGCTATTAGCCACTAGCGAATAGCGATTAGGGTGAGAAATGTATCAGTAAATAATAATCCCTACTGGCTGGTCGCTATTCCCTAGTCGGCTAAATCAACAAAATTCCTCAAACGCCATTTGAAGATTATCCGCGATCATTTGAGCCGAACGTCCTTCGATGTGGTGACGCTCGATAAAATGAACCAGTTTCCCGTCTTTAAACAGTGCAACACAAGGTGATGAAGGCGGATAAGGTGCAAAATGTTTACGCGCCTGAGCCGTTGCCTCTGTATCAAAACCTGCAAATACCGTAGTTAAACGGCCAGGTTTTTTGCTATTCTGAATGGCCAGCTTTAAGCCCGGACGAGCAGCTCCTGCTGCACATCCACATACGGAGTTGACCACCATTAATACGGTGCCTTTGCTATTTACAGCTGAATCAACAGCCTCTGGGGTAGTCAAATCTTCGAAACCTACAGAAGTCAATTCTGACTTCATTGGCTTTACTATTGTTTCCGGGTACATGGTTCCTCCTTATTATTAATTAAAAATATCTGCAATTTACAAAAAACTTGCTGAATTTTGATAGTTTTGTGCCTGCATAATCAACATCAAATCCATTAATATGATAAAGAAAATAGCCCTTGTTATTTGTATGGCAGCATTTACCTCCCTGACTTTTGCACAGAACGGAAACGCAAAATTGATAGAAAAAGTAGTAAAGAAAGGGAACGAACTGACTATTCCTTATGAAAAATACGTATTAGACAATGGTTTGATTCTCATTGTCCACGAAGACCACTCTGATCCAATCTGCTATACCCAGGTAACTTATCATGTAGGCTCCGACCGGGAACAGATCGGACGTTCCGGATTTGCTCACTTTTTTGAGCACATGATGTTTCAGGGTTCTGACCATGTAGGTGATAATGAGCACTTTAAATTAGTTACTGCTGCAGGAGGAAGCCTGAACGGAAATACAACATCCGACCGCACGGTTTATTTTGAAACCCTACCCAGCAATCAGCTGGAAACTGCTTTGTGGCTGGAATCTGACCGTATGGGCTTTTTACTGGATGCCGTAACACAAAAAAAATTCGAGGTTCAACGCTCAACCGTAAAGAACGAAAGAGGACAAAATTATGACAACCGCCCTTACGGATTGGTAAGCGAAAAAGTCGGGGAAGCGCTTTACCCTGTCGGACATCCTTATTCCTGGACGACCATTGGTTACATCGAAGACTTAAACCGGGTAGACGCCAATGACCTGAAAAAATTCTTTCTGCGCTGGTATGGTCCTAACAATGCAGTATTATCCGTTACGGGTGATGTAAATACACAGGAAGTAGTAAAGATGGTTGAGAAATATTTTGGTTCTATTCCCAAAGGTCCCGAAGTAAAACAACTCGAAAAAATGCCGGCTAAGCTGGATAAAGATCGTTATATTTCTTATGAGGACAAAGTTCGTTTCCCCCTACTCCATATTGTTTGGCCAACCGTTCCGGGTTTTACACCGGATGAAGCCCCCCTGGACATACTTGCGAATATCCTCGGAGGAGACAAAAATTCCATTTTCTACCAGAACTTTGTAAAATCCCAACTGGCAATAGATGCCCGCGTAAGCAGCCCCTGCAGTGAACTTGCAGGACAATTCACGATCGCAATTTACACTACGAAAGGAAAAACATTGGCACAAATGGATTCCTTGGTAAAGACCTCACTACTTCAATTTGAAAAAAGAGGCGTAAACGATGACGATCTGAAAAAATTCAAAGCCAGTCATGAAGCGAATGTGATCAATTCTCTTAGCAGCGTAAGTGCAAAAGGATCACAATTAGCTACGTACCAGATAAACACCGGGAATCCGAACTTCGTCCAAAAGGACCTGGACCGTTATATGAATGTTACAAAAGAGGATGTTATGCGCGTGTATAATCAATACATAAAAAACAAGCCGGCTCTTTATTTAAGCGTTTACCCGAAAGGAGAGGCAAATGTGATCGACAAGCCGGACAATTACGAAATTCCTAAACGCGACCTGGCAAACATAAAGGAATCCGAAGAATACGCAAACCTGGTTTATCACAAAGCCAAGGATAATTTTGACAGAAACATAAGACCAGGTGCGGGCGCTAATCCGGTTGTAAAAATTCCGGAATATTGGTCAGAAACCTTTGCGAACGGTTTGAAAACTATCGGAACCCCCCTGAATGAACTTCCGGTAGTAACTGCCCAGATCAACATCGAAGCAGGACATCGTTTTGAAGATAAGAACAAAGCCGGACTTGCTTTTCTTACCGCCAACCTGATGAATGAATCCACTCAGAAACACAGTGCCGAACAGATCAGTGAAATGCTCAGCAGACTTGGGAGCTCTATTGATGTGAGTGCCAACGACAATGAGATAAAAATCACGATCAATTCCTTAACAAAAAACAGTGCAGCGACAGCTAAACTAGCTGAAGAATTAGTGTTAGAACCAAAATTTGATCAAGCCGAATTTGACCGTTCCAAAAAAGAACAACTCGAAAGAATTGCTAACCAGGCTAACCAACCCGTAGCTATTGCTGAGAACGTCTTTGGGAAATTATTGTATGGAGACAACGTGATGTCCCTTCCTTCGATTGGTACAACAGCAAGCGTCACCGCGCTTACTTTGGAGGATGTGAAAAATTATTATAAAAGTCATATTTCTCCCTCCGCATCAAAACTGATCGTTGTCGGAGATGTGAAAAAAGGCGAGATCCTGGATCAATTCTCTTTTCTGAAAACCTGGAAAGGTGAAAAAACAAATTCTCCCGCAGAACCTTCGATAAAAGAAATTGACAAAACCCGCATTTATTTTGTAAACAAGGAGAAAGCCCCTCAATCAGAAATCAGGATCGGATACATTGCCCTTCCCTACGACGCAACAGGTGATTTTTACAAGTCTGGAATTATGAATTACACCCTTGGCGGTAGCTTTAACAGCCGTCTCAACCTGAAAATCCGCGAAGACAAAGCCTACACCTATGGTGCACGTTCTTCTTTTTCAGGCAATAAATACAAAGGACCCTTCCGTGCAAGTGCGGGAGTTCGTGCAGATGCAACAGCCGCTTCTGTACTTGAGTTTATGTATGAAATAAGCAATTACAGGCTGATGGGTATTAAACCCGAGGAACTTGCTTTCACAAAATCTTCCATGGGCCAAAATGATGCCTTGCAGTACGAAACAGCAGTACAAAAGGCCGGTTTTTTAAAACGGATCCTGGATTATAATCTGGATAAAACATTTGTTGACAAGCAACAGGAAATATTAAAAACCATTACGAAAGAAGAAATTGATGCATTGACAAACAAAAATCTGCCTGCCGAAAAAATGTACATTGTGGTGGTTGGAGATAAAGCCAAAGTTTACGAAAACCTGGAGAAATTAGGATACGAAGTCATTGAACTCGACGTGGAGGGACTACCCCTTAAGAAGTAGAACCGAATCATGCTTCTCATTTAATACCTCAAGGAAAGTTCTTCCGCTGATCTTACTTTCTATCCAGGAAATGAAATCGAAACTTTCCTGTGTATTTGGTTGACGGTTTTTTTCTTTATTTCGGAGCATTTTTTCTTTTAATTCTCCCAATAGTAGCGTAAGTTCATCGGGGTCATGGTTTTTCAACAATTTGTAGCGGAAAAAGGAAAGGAAAATGATTTCCGTCTTATACAAATGCTTGTCCTGTGCAATGAAGTCATAAGTGGATTTGATAAGGTATTCTGACAAATTCTCCTTTTGTACCTCATAACAAGTAAGCAAATAAAGTATTTTAAAGTAGCCATAAATATCTTCCCGCATGGCAATATCCTTCCTTTTACGATTTAATATTTTACGGAGATAGAAAAGAGCTTGTTTATAATTCCCAAAGATGAACTGCGTACAAGAAAAATTATAATAAAATACAAGTAGAAATCTTTCCGGCATGCTGTCAGCATATTTTTTTATCACTTGTTCAATAACAGGGATCGTGTCTAATGCTTTTGCAAATTGTCCCGAATCCATATACAAAGCTATTTCACGATCATAGCTTTTGTTTACTATGTATTGGATCATAACTTGATTTGATTTCCCTTCCTTCTTCATGTTTTTGATTATGTTCCGCATTTTACCAATAGTCAACAATGCATTTACATAGTCTCGCCGCATTCCCTGACTATGCGCCTTATTGCTAAGCCAAATAACATAAGCTCTCAGCAAATGCTCATGAGCATAAATGCGGGGCTCGAGTAAGGAAAGAATGGGCTCTATATTTTTCAGAGCATTTTTATAATCCCCAAAAAAAATGTAACACCCCGCACGGATAGCGTAAAAATAGCGCTTCGAGTTAAAGGACAAAGGGCTTCCCCCATTTTTCAATAAAGGATGTCTTAACAATCTTTTAATTTTATTGTGTTGCGATTCGTTGCGAAAAAAACCCGCCTTTCGGGAAAGTATATTTTGTTCATCCAAAAGCGCCCGATATCCATTTTCATCATCAATCATTTTGGTCAGGGACATTTGTCTTTTCAATAATTGATCCAAATCATACTGACTTACTCCTTTGTAGTTCGTGTGGATAAATAGTTCCTTTTCACGTGTTATGCATTGCAGAAGTAGGGTAAGCGCCTCATCCTTTTCGGCGAGTTTTTTTATTCTGAAAAGTTTTTTCTGAGCCTGGCTATAGAGATTCTTTTTTATCAGAATGTCTGTTTCTAACAACGATTGATGCAAAGTACTTTCAACCGAACTCCCGTAATAAAAATTGTTTAACTTTTTAAGAATATAATTATGCAGGTAATGTTTCAATTCAGAAAGACGATAGCTAATTCCTTCTTTCTTCAGCAGAATTTCCAATTCCTTTTCATTAAAGCTCTTTTGTTTCTCCATAGCCTGAAAAAGCTTCAAATATGCCTTCTCACCCTTTTCCAGAATGGAAAGAGAAATATACCTCCTTTCACTCTTTGATAAGGAGCATATCAAATCATACAGATCCGTTGTCGATTTCATAGGAATTCAATAATATTTTGAATTGAATATCCTAAATATGAGTAAAATGAATGAATAATACAATTTATTTTAACAATAGGAATTCAATTATATTAAAATTATCATTTGTTTTAGATAAGAAATTGCTTTAGCTTTCATTTAAATAGTGAGCCAATATCTGCACAAATGAAAACTTCCATTCTGTTTTTTTGCACAGTGTTTTTTCACTGTACCTCCTCTTGGGTAGTTGCAGGAAATAAAAACGAAGTTATTATCCCGGACGATCACTCCCAAAAAACATTCGTCATGCCTTCTGGAGTAAATGAGGGAGATTACCTTCCCAATACGGTAATTTTCAAAGTGAAATCCCAGTATCGTCAGAACTTCAACGCGAACGCCATAGAAAACATTCCTGATCTGCAGGATTTCCTACATTCCATTGGTGCTCAGAATCTTGCCAGAATTTTCCCGCACCAGGAAGCTCCGAAAGAGGCACGTAATATGCTCGGACAAAAATTAGTGGACCTCTCGTTAATTTATTCTTTCGAATACACTTCTGAACGTTTTCTTGAACAGGTAATCAATGACATGCTGTCCCTCGGATATTTCGAATATGTAGAACCCTCCTACGTTCCGAAAATTTTTGCAGCATATTCTCCGGATGATCCTTGTTGGGTATCAACATGCAATGGTTCACCGCAATTTCATTTGAAAGGAACCGGAGTGTTAGGCACTGGAAGCATTAATGCACCCAATGCCTGGGGAATTACCAAAGGAGATACCAGTGTTGTCATTGGACTTGTGGACACAGGAACTGAATTAAAACACCCTGACCTCGCTGGAAATGTATACCAATGGGTTGGCGAAACAGGCCTTGATTCTCTTGGACATGATAAACGCTTCAATCGGATTGATGACGACCACGATGGATATATTGACAACTATAACGGATGGGACGTAGCCATGAACGACAGCGATGTTACCTGGGATGCACCCGTTTCCAGCAATGGCCAGCACGGAGTTGCTACCTCCGGAGATGCTTGCGCCGTTACGGGCAATGATACCGGCGTTGCAAGCCCAGGTTTCAAATGCAAATTTTTTATGGTTAAAATAATGAATTCATCTGGCGCTATTATCACTCCATATACCGGAATAGTTTATGCTGCCGACCATGGGGCGAAAATCATCAGCAACTCCTGGGGAGGACCTTTTAGCCAATCTTACGGACAAGACGTCGTAGACTATGCGGCAATTAACAAAAATTGCCTGGTAATTGCCGCGGCGGGAAATGGATCAAGCGACGTACTGGATTATCCTTCCTCTTATAATCATGTTTACCGTGTAGCAGCCTCAACAAGCACCGATACCAGGTCTCTTTATTCTAACTATGGATTAGATATTGATTATTCTGCTCCAGGAGAAAATATTTATTCAACTGACCTGAATGGCAGTTATAATAGCAATACCGGCACTTCAATGTCTTGTCCGATTTCAGCAGGTGCGGCAGGGATCGTTCAGTCCTATTTCCATTATCCAATAGCTTTCCAGATAGGAGAAAAACTGAAACAAACGTGTACCCCTATGACCCAGGATGCCCAATACACAGCTGGCAAAATGGGAAAAGGAAGGATTGATATGTTCCATGCGTTAACCCAGGCGGCAAAATCTATCCTGGTAGATCCTGTTACCGTGAAAGACAAAAACAACAGTACTTTCATGGCAGCAGATACGCTGAATATCAGCGGCATTTTTACCAGCTACCTCGATCCAAGCAGCAGCGCTGCCACAGCGGTTCTTTCAGTGGTTTCAGGACCCGCAACAGTGATCAGCGGAAACTTTAACATTGGCGTTCTGGGAACACTTAAAACGGATAGCAACACAAGGACTCCTTTTACAGTAAGGATAAATACCAACGCAGTTCTTAATCAGGATATTCAATTCAAAATCCAGATTACCGATAGTGCTTTTTCAGGTGATACCTATTTTGATATTCTGGTAGGCGGCAATACCGGTCAGGCAGGCGTAAATAACATTGAAACAGAAAACTTCCGGATGTATTGCTACCCAAATCCGGCCACCGATCTGGTGACTATAAATTACAACATTGCGACAGGAAAAAACGCATCCCTCAGGATGATGAGTTTACTGGGCGAAGAAGTGATAAACATGGAAAATATTCCTGCAGGAAAAAACAATTTAACAATTGACGTCTCAAAATTCAGCCCTGGAATATATTTCTACCAGTTGCGATCCGGAGAGACGTCACTGACGAAGAAAATGATGGTTTTTTAAAATTATTTTTAATGCCTCAAAAGCCAAATTTTTATTGATATTGAAAACAGCACCACACACAGATCAGTTGTTGATGTCAGGAATTCAATAATAAGCAATGCTATTTTAACAACAAACAGCTTAAATACAAGCAAAATAAAGAAACAATGCAAACAACTTTATCAATAGAAACTCAATTTTAAATGAATTTCTATTTGCTTCATCTTTGTCTTTGCTTTAACTTCCATATAACTAACGGACTAAATGATTATTAAACCTATCTAATATGAAAGATACATTAACGTTACTTAAAAGTCAGGCGCTGGTTTTGCTTTCTATCGGGTGCTCCTTTTTTTTGGATGCACAAACCTATAATAACAAGTACATTACTTATCCAGCCGGAGTAAGGAGAAGGGTTTCCATTTGTCTTCCTTCCGGGTACAATTCTGCAACAAAGTACCCGCTGATTATCTCCATGCATGGTGTTGACGAAGGAACGACTTCTTATCAACCCAGTATGGCTTATGTAAAGAGTGTAGGACCCGAAATGTCAAATGCCATGCTGGCCAGTTCGGTTGGCTCCAAATGCATTGTCGCTTGTGTCGAATCGGACAGTCTAAATCTTGGTAGTGGCAATTATGAGTCTGCATTTCAGCCACCGACAAATTACCTGGCTCCCGTCGCTGCCCGTGATTCCATGTTTAAATGGTATACCATAGACACCAGCCATGTTTATTTGAATGGATTTTCCAATGGAGCTTGGATGGCCCTTTATGCTGGCTTGGAAACCTATAAATTATGGAAGGGTCTTTTTTTATGGACACCGGCGGTGTATTCCATTGCCTGGGCCGAAAACAAATTTCCGCTGATGGAATTCAATTACTCCAATGCAAAATACATTCCTATTTGCATGACAACCGGGGCAGCTGATCCCAATAAGTATAATCTGGTAGATTCTGTCATCAATATCCAATTGCTCAATGCAAATGGCCTTGTCAACTTTACGATTGTTCCCAATCTGGGACATGCTGTTCCGCCAACAAATTATATGTTCCCCTGCATGGATGTTATCAACCCTGTACCTTTACTGGACGCAGGAATTGCTGAAATCATTAGTCCGGGATCAACTGGTTTTGATACCTGGTCATGCAGTACAAGCATTACTCCCAGTATCAGATTGATAAACAGAGGTTCCGATACCTTGAAATCCATTAACATCAAATATCAAATCGACAAAGGATCAGTAACTTCCTATGCATGGACTGGAACCCTGGCTTCGCAAAGTTCAACAGAAATCACGCTGAATCCTCCAATAACGACTTCGGCAGGAGCCCATATACTAACGGTATATACTTCTTTGCCCAATCATGGAACGGATGGGAATCACTTAAATGACACCTTAAAAGAAGCCCTGAATGTTGAAAGTTCTACTGGTGCCTTGCCATTCCCTTTATTTGAAGGTTTTGAAAATTCAAGTTTATATCAATTCCAGCCAACCTTTGATGACGTTCTTGGATATGCCTGGCAGCTCAAAAATCCAGGAAACAGTAGCAACACTTGTGTACGCGTTGAGAATTATACCGAGCAAGAGCCAGGTTTCACTGCAGACCTGGCAAGTATTGCACCGATAAACCTGAGTACCGCTGCCAATCCATGGATCAAATTTGACCGTGCAGCTACCGACGGGCCGGATCATTATTCGGGCTATGCTATAGATACCTTGTATCTTTCTATTTCAACGGATTGTGGAAATACCTTTCAGGTACTTAAGACCTATTCGGGAACTGCCTTAGCAACCGTTGCAGGATCAAGCTTTAGTACCGAGTTTAGTCCATCCGGACAAAACCAATGGAAAAGCGATTCCATTAATTTAAATGCCTACAGATCCAACACCAGCGTATTTATAAAATTTACAAGTGTATGCTGGAATGTAAATGATATCTACATTGACAATATCAATATTTATGACGGAGCCGCCCCTCAGGGGATAAATGAATATTCGGAAAAACAAAGCTTTCGTGTTTATCCAAATCCTTTCACTGAATCCACAAGTATCGTGTTTAGTAAGGAAGGCAATCACTACATAGAATTGAGTGATATTACCGGAAAGCGATTAAATTTCGTCGAATGCAACACATTGCAATACGATCTTCAAAGAAATAATCTTGCTGCGGGCATTTATATTCTTAAAATATACGATGAACAACAACAATATATTTCCTCTTCGAAAATCATCATACAGTGATTCACAATAGATTCTTCTATATTTATGTAAAATGATTTGGCATGAAAAAGATTAGTTGGTATGCAGGAATTTTGTTTCTTTTATTAACTGGATCTTTAAAAGGTCAAAGACTGTGGAAAAAACTTACGCTTTAATTTGTATCCTATTGGTTCAGGCCCATTTACCTGCTATGGGCGGCAATGATCCTGCTCTGAAGTCAAACGTACAGGATTGGATACAAAATAGCGGTGGACTTCGTTTCATAGAAAATAAGGGCCAAATGGCAGATTTGCAGGACGGCTATTCTCTGGTGGAGAATAGAGCGGATAAGTGTGTTGGAGATACAAACCTCCTGTTCAAATCCAGCGGAGCTGGAATGGAGGTATATGTCACCAGCTGGGGATTAAGTTATGTATTTACCAAATCGGATAAAAATGCAATACCCACCTTAGACAATTTTAATCAATTACCGGGAGGAGATATACATAAAAAGGAGCGTATTACAACTCAGTATTGCCGTGCGGATATGGAATTAGTGGGTGCCGATATTCGAAAGGAAAATGTGATCAAGGAAAGTGAAAGCGAAGATCATACAGATTATTATCTTGCCCACTGTCCGGATGGGATAATGAATGTACACAGCTATGAAAAAATTACGGTTAAAAACATCTATCCGGGGATAGATTGGGTGCTTTATTCTTTAGCAGGAGTACAGAGTAATGAGTCCGGAGTGCCGAGTGCAGAGAATGTATCTTCCAAAGATTCAGAACTAAAGACTAAAGACTCGAGACTAAAGACTAATACCGGCGGTCTTAAATACGACTTTGTAGTGCATCCGGGAGCCGATCCTTCCTTGATAAAACTGCGGTACAAATGGACGGATAAACCAAGTTTGCAAAAGGATGGTTCTTTGAAAATACATACACCTATGGGTGATATAGTGGAAGGTTCACCACTAAGTTATCTTCATACCAAAGAACAAAAGATCAATACGCGTTATTCTTTACATGGCGATGAAATAGGGTTCATTCTTGACAACTACGATAAGGCTGAAACGTTGATAATTGATCCGGTATTGACCTGGGCAACTTATTATGGCGGAACCATTCAAATGGAGCCTTCCTCTATTAAGAGCGATAAGTCAAATGTTTGGGTGACAGGTCCAGTACAATCAAGCGGATTTCCAATCCGTAATCCAGGGGGATTAGCCTATTTCATGGGAACTTTTAAGAGTTCATCAGCTGTAATAATCATCGAGTTCAATTCGTGTGGCAAACTGATCTGGGCTACTTACTATGGGGGAAGCGCCGGTCAGAGTGCTTCTACTTCTATCAGCAGTGATGGGGCAAATGTATGGGTTACTGGAGAAACCTCATCAACAGATTTTCCTACACAGTTTCCTGCTGGAAGCTATCAACAACCTGCATTGGGAGTCGGGGCGAGTCAAAACGCATTCCTCTTACAATTCAGTTGCACTACCAATGCCCGGATATGGGCAACTTATTATGGAGGAAGCAAAGCTGATCAAGGAAATTCGATCTGCAGTGATGGAAAGAACGTATGGGTGACGGGATGGACCTCATCAACAGATTTCCCTACACAGTTTCCTGCCGGAAGCTATAATCAAGCTGCATTAGGAGCAGGGGCGATTCAAAACGCGTTCATTTTGCAATTTTCTTGCGCAAATAGTGCCCGGATTTGGGCCAGCTATTACGGAGGGAGTAATTTAGATCAGGGCAATTCCATTAGCAGTGATGGCTCTAACGCCTGGATTACAGGAAGCACCAGATCTTTAAATTTTCCTACTTGGGCTGGGCCGGTTGGATCCTATAATCAACCTGCATTGAAGGGTATCGCTGATGCTTTCATAGTGCAGTTTTCAGCTGCAGGGGTAAGAAAATGGGCCAGTTATTATGGCGGGAGTGCGTTGGACGCCACTTATTCTATTAGCAGTGACGGGTCGAATGTATGGATTACCGGACAAACCTATTCATCCGATTTACCCGCACCCACAGTGTCCCCGGCAGGGGCCTATCAACAACCCTTTATTTCCAATGGAGGCTTCATTTCACAATTTAGTTGTACGAATGCTGCGTTAATATGGACCACCTTTTATGGAGGGAATAACGGCAGAACTGTCCCGTTTTCTATTCAAAGCGATGGCGCGAATGTATGGATGTCAGGGGCAACATCGTCCACCGATTTTCCAACCATGAGTCCTGCCTGTGGCTTTTTTGAGGGGACATTTCCGGCAGGCAGCACCAGCAATTTATTTATTTTACAATTTAATACCTCAGGGGTAAGGCAATGGGCCACCTTTTATGGAAACGATACGGAAAATGAAATATGTGACGGCCTCTTCAGTGACGGAAAGAATGTGTTTATATTAGGAGATGCCGATCGCGTGAATTCGCATCCAACCATGAATTTAGCGGGAGCTCATTTCGAAGGAACGAGCACGGGCACTGAAAATATGTTTATCGGAAAGTTCAGCATACTCTGTTCCACTTCCATTCCTGTCCTTTCTACAGCAGGCGGGGATTCCATTTGTACGGGAGGTTCAGTCACACTAACCGCCATAGGTGCAGTTTCCTATAACTGGAGTCCTGCTGCGGGACTTAGTTCCCCTACGGCACAAAACCCCATCGCGAATCCATCCAGCACAACTATCTACACAGTAACCGGAACGGATGCATGCGGTGCAACAACAACAGCGACGGCAACGGTAACGGTTTTAACGCCAATCGTTGCCAACGCTTCGCAGAGTTCTTCGGCGGGCTGCGGAGCCGGTGGTGGAAGTGCAAGTGTTATAGCCACCGGAGGTACGGGCAAGTATACTTACCTATGGAATACCGGCGCGACGAGTCAGACGATTACCGGGCAAGCTGCCGGCTCTTATACAGTCACCGTGAGTGACGGTAGCCCCTGCACTCAAACTGCTCTGGTTGCCATTAGCACCAACCCTTCGCCGACAATTAATTCGATATCATCCATGCCTTTATCCTGTAACGGAAGCGCCAACGGTTCGGCAGCCGTGCTTGCAACGGGAGGTACAGGGACATTGACCTATAACTGGAGCAATGGTTCCGGCGGTACGACTACAATTACCGGTCTGACAGCGGGCACCTATGTGGTAAGCGTAACGGACGCTTCAGGCTGCATCGCAGTGAGTATCGTAGATGTCACTCAGCCTACGGCAATATTGCCGGTTGCATCCCAGTCAACGGAATCCACGTGTGGAGAAAACAACGGTTCCGCAACGGCGAGTGCAAGCGGAGGTGCGGGTTCACCGTATGTCTATAACTGGAGCAACCTTAGCAGTGGAGCAACAGCTATTAATTTGTTACCCGGCACATATACAGTGACAGTAGTGGATGCAACGAATTGTACGGTCAGCACAACGGCCACTATCAGCAGTACGGGCCCATCGGTGAGTGTACTGAGCACCATCAATAACTGTCCTGGCAAAACTACGGATGGGGCGCTAACGGCCGGCGGAACGGGAGGAACAGGCGCACTGCTTTACAACTGGAGTAATGGGACATTGGATCCAACGATAACTGGTTTGGATGTGGGTGTTTATACCGTAACGGTGACAGATGGAGCAGGTTGTACGGCAACTACCTCAGCGAGCGTAATTACCTTGCCGGAACCGGTGATCAGCGTTGGTCCCGGTCAGACGATCACCAAAGGTCAGACGGTAGAGTTATTGGCAAGCAGTGGAGCGGCGAGTTATTTATGGAGTCCATCCTTGACCTTAAATGACCCGACGATTTACAACCCTATAGCAGCTCCCACTCAGACGACCAATTATACGGTTACGATCACCGATGGGAATAGCTGCACAGCGGAGGATAGCGTATTGATAACAGTTATCAATTGCGATGTTTCGGCCATATTTATGCCCACAGCCTTTTCACCCAATGGAGACGGTCAGAATGATCTGTTGTATGTACGTGGGACCACGTGTATGCCTCAAATGCACTTAATGATATTTGACCGCTGGGGAGAACTGGTATTTGAAACGATAAACCCGGCAACTGGATGGGATGGCAGTTTCAAGGGCAAAATGATGAATACTGCAGTTTTTACGTATTCTTTAACAGGCACTTTGTCAAACGGACAAAGCATAAGCAGGAAAGGGAATCTGACACTCTTGCGGTAAAAATTAAAAAGTCTTTACGTAGAAAAGGCTCAGATAGAACGCTAATACCGGATAAATTACAAAAGAATTTGGAAAAGCAACCAATCTCCTCACAGCAAAGCAGCGGGGCGTCTTTTCTGTTTCTATTACTGTTAGTTCGGTCCTTTTCACCTGTTATGGGCAGCAACGATCCCACATTGGAGACTAAGGTTAAGAGCTGGATACAAAGTAGGAACGATACCCATACGGGTATTGGGCCAGCACGTGGGACGCTTCGTTTTACAGAAAACAAAGGCCAAATGGCGGATTTGCAAGACCGCACTTCGGATAAGTGTGTGGCGGACACCCATCTGTTGTTTAAGACGAATAGCAATGGGGTTGATCTCTATATCACAACCTCGGGCTTGAGTTATGTCTTTACCAAAATCGAGAGATCAGTCATACCGCAACTGAATAATTCAGTTACTTTACCAGGCCGCAGTTTGCAAAATCCGGAGAGTACACAAATTCAATATTGCCGTGCTGATATGGACTTAGCAGGAGCAGTAATTAAGAAGGAAAATATCATTAAAGAGCAGGAAAGCGAAGACCGGACTGACTATTATCTGCCCCATTGTCCGGATGGAGTATTGAATGTCCACAGCTATGAAAAAATTACAATTAAAAATATTTATCCGGGGATAGATTGGGTGCTTTATTCTTTAGCAGGAGTACAGAGTAATGAGTCCGGAGTACCGAGTGCAGAGAATGTATCTTCCAAAGATTCAGAACTAAAGACTCGAGACTCGAGACTAAAGACTAACACCGGTGGTTTTAAATACGATTTTGTCGTCCATCCTGGAGCTGACCCCTCACTTATACAGCTCCGTTATAAATGGGCTGATAAACCAAAATTGCAAAGAGATGGCTCTGTTAAAGTAAACACACCTATGGGTGATGTTATGGAGGGAATCCCTGTAAGTTACCAGACTGATGATCATCGAACAATAGATACTCATTTCAGCATTCAGGGAAATAAGCTGGTGTTCAAAATAGGGAAGTACAATCCTGATATGAATTTAGTCATAGACCCAGCTTTGCAATGGTCAACTTATTTTGGGGGTTCTGCTACAAATGGCGGGGGAGACATTAATTCAATAAGTGCCGATGCAGCAAATGTATGGCTAACCGGGTATTCCCTGAATACAGGATTTCCGGCGGGAGATACGCTTAACCCAGGGGGAGGAGCTTATTTCCAGGGAAAGGTAATTGGCTCTTCAGATGTCATTATACTTCAGTTCACCACCTGTGGCAAACTCATCTGGGCAACTTATTATGGGGGTGGCTCAATGGATCAGGGTAATTCCATTAGCAGCGATGGCGCAAATATATGGGTGACAGGAGAAACACAATCAACAAATTTCCCCACGAAAACGCTTGGTACTGCATATAATCAATCCACGATAGGAGGAGTCGGAGCTTTTAATGCCTTTGTTTTACAATTTCAAACCAGTACCGGTAGTAGAACATGGGCAACTTATTATGGGGGGAGCACCATTGATTTTGGTTATTCCATAAATAGTGATGGTACAAGTGTATGGATAACAGGAGAGACACAATCAACAAATTTCCCAACGAAAACGCTTGGAACAGCTTATAATCAGGCTGCGAAAGGATCGGGAGATGCCTTTGTTTTACAGTTTAGTTGTGCCAATAGTTCATTAACCTGGGCGAGCTACTATGGCGGGAGTGGCAGCGATATTGGTTTTTCGATACAAAGTGACAAATCAAATGTATGGGTCACAGGCCTAACCACTTCAGCCGATTTTCCTTTGCATCCTCTTGGCGGAGCTTATAATCAACCTACATTGGGAGGCGCGGGAGCTACCAATGTATTCATTTTACAGTTCAGTTGTGTCACCAGTACTCCGATATGGGCTACCTATTATGGGGGAAGTGGTGGCGGAGGCGTTTTTTTCGGTGATGAAGGGAAGTCCATTAGCAGTGATGGAGTAAATGTATGGCTGACCGGCGTTTCTTTTTCAACAGATTTCCCAACCAAAAATCCAACTACAGGTCAATATTTCAATGGGATTAACAGCAATCCCGGTAATTCCGGCGGAACTGCATTTATTTTACAATTCAATTGCGCTAACAGCAGCCTGGTATGGGGAACCTTTTACGGAGGAACCAAGAGCGATATCGGCTATTCTATCCAAAGCGATGGATCGAATGTATGGGTATGCGGAGGTACAAGCTCAACAGATTTTCCGACCAAAGCTCCTCCCTGTGGTGGCTTTTATCAGCCTGCATTTGGAAACAAGGGAACGCAGGAGCCTTTTATTCTGCAGTTCAATACATCCGGAATTATACAATGGGCTACTTATTTCGGAATTGATGGAGAGGATGATGGGAGTTATGTCAGCAGTAACGGTGCAAGTATTTTTGTAGCAGGAGACGCTCAGGGTCCTGCCGCAAGCGGAACCAGCTATAAGCTTCAGTCCCTTACGGGAGCCTATTACAATACTACTCTTGGGACAAATGAAACACCCATCATAGCAAAGTTTAACATTGCCTGTACGAATCCGGTTATCACGGCAAGCCCGAATACCACTATTTCCTGCAATAGCACCTCAGCCCTGCTCTCGGCAAGTGGTGGAATCGATTATAGCTGGAGCCCCGCAGCAGGCTTAAGTTCCACTACGGGTTCATCCGTCACTGCCAGCCCGACGGGTACTACCACGTATACCGTAACCGGTACGTCCATGACGTCCTGTGTTTCACAAACTGCTACCGTAACAGTAACTGTTTCCGGCGGTCCATCTTTAACTGCAAAGAGCAATGGTAACCTAAGCTGTACCATAACAAGTGTTACCCTAACAGGAATCAGCGCAGACAATATGGTCTGGAACGGAGGTGCATTGGTGAATGCGTCCAACCCGGCTATAGTAGCTGCAGCAGGAATCTATACCGTAACGGCAACAGACATCAACAATTGTTCTGTAAGTACCACGGTTATTGTAACAAGTGATGTCACTCCGCCCACCATAGTAAGTACTGCAGAAGTGAAAGAAGCAACCTGTAATCACAGTGATGGAGAGGCGCTGGTGACAGGAGCTGTCGGTTCAGCTTATTCTTATACCTGGAGTAGTGGAGCAGCTGGTGCCACTGCTTCCGGTTTGGCGATGGGTACCTATACGGTAACAGCAACCGATCCGGCAAATGGATGTACTTCCACTTCAACGGTTGCAATTCAAAACAGCAATGGTCCGACCGCTATTGTCTCAAACACAACTAACATTTGCATGGGAGAAACAATGGGGGCAATAACAGTGAATGCTGCTGGAACCGGTGGGTTAACCTATACCTGGAGTGCCGGAGTTTTGGGTTCAGGCAGCACGGTTTCGGGTTTGGCCGCAGGTTATTATACAGTTACAGTAACGGATGGAAATGGTTGTACAGCTATAGCCTTGGATAGTATTCTTCAGTTTTCCGATCCAGTTGTTTCTGCTGGCGTTAGTCAGACAATCGCCCAGGGAAGAAGCATTCAATTATCAGCCAGTGGAGGAGTTCGCTATTTATGGAAACCAGCCACATTCCTGAGTAACGATACCATTTATAATCCCACCGCAGACCCTACCCAGACGACAAATTACAAGGTGACAATAACGGATGTACATAACTGTTCGGCTTCAGACAGTGTGTTGATAACCGTTGTCAACTGTGAAGCCTCAGCAGTATTTATCCCAACAGCATTTTCACCCAATGCAGATGGCAAGAATGATGTGCTGTATGTTCGTGGTTCCGATTGCATAACCCAGATACATCTGCAGGTATTTGACCGCTGGGGGGAATTGGTGTTTGAAACCACCAATTCCTCCCTGGGATGGGATGGTACCTTCCGTGGCAAAGTTCTCAATGCGGGAGTTTTTGCGTATTCCTTAGAGGCCATTTTATCTAATGGGCAGTCCATTAACAAAACGGGAAATATAACCTTGTTATACTAAGAGCTGTTTTAAAAATTTATCTCACAATTTGCTTATGCATCTTTTCGGCCTTACCAGCATACTTTTCCGACTCAAATGTACACTGTACATTAAACAGGCTCCAATCAATATTTCTTACAAGCCGTTAGTTGGAAATAATACACCGAAAACTGGAAACTTCTTGGTTATAAAGATTTGTAGATTTATATTTCCATTATTAGGTATAAATATGCAACTATTGGAGGCGAATGCTTATGTTAATTTTACCAACTTTGGTGAATGGACAAAAGATTTCCAGGAGGAGGAATGTGACGCTGCTAAGCTAGTATGGTTTTCAACGAACCTCCTCACAGCAAGCTGCAGGGTATTGAACCAAATAAGTTCAACTAAGTCCCGCCAAAAATGACGGGACAAGTTTCACTAATAAACTGAATAAAAAAATCTGACATATTACAGTATGAGAAAAACGAACTCTTTATTTAACACAATTCTGCTAGGGATTGTAGTGTTATTAAGTCAGGCTTCTTTTGCACAAAAAACCGGCACTTTTACAAAAACGGTATATGGTAATGGCGATACCTGTCTAATAAATTATTATGTGCCTTCTAACTATAACCCGACAAATAAATACAAGCTTATACTTACGATAGGTGGTTTTAATATCGATTCTATTCTCAGCTCCCCTTATTTTCTGAACGCTATTATAATTAACGCTAATGTTATTACTAATTCCTGGCCTAACTCTCGAGATTCCAGTAAAATAACCCTGGCGATAAATGCTACCATGTCAACGTATAAAATTGATCCGGATTATGTTTATATCTGTGGATTGTCCTGGGCAGGAAGATATGCTCTTATGTATGGATTAATAAACTGGAAGCGTTTTCGGGGAATTTATGCTTTTACACCGGATTTTTTATTAAGTGACTTTGGAGCTCCCGGTTCTCCAAAATATCCTTATTCAAATGGAAAGTATATCCCTATTATTATCAGAGTAGGTTCATCTGAAAATATTCCACTACTCCCAAGCGGAACGGATACAGCGGTAAATTACAGAACTTTTATACCACGCCTATACCGTCGTTTTGTTGATTCGGGTGCTATTGTTAATCTGGCTATTGAGTACAGCAGGGCACATGAGGCCCCTCAATATAAGATGGAATATATGGGCTTTACCCTGTTGGATAAATTAGCCAGTTCGTATGCAGACAATGATGCAGGAATATCGGAGGTTTCAACTCCGGCTGAAGAATGCGGCACTTCTTATATACCCGTTTTAACTATACAGAATAAGGGTGTTAATATGCTAAAATCAGCAACTATAAATTACCAGGTCGATGGTGGCACGCTCCATACAATACCCTGGTCGGGTAATATGCTTCGCTTACAAAAAGATACGCTCTCATTGCCTCTTCAGTCCTTAACGGTGGGGGCGCATATCTTTAAAGCATACACCACCTTGCCAAATGGCATGATAGATCCGGTTCCGGCAAACGATACTACAACAGTGAGCTTTCGTACGATTAGCAAAGGGCATCCAATTAATTTTACAGAAGACTTTGAAGAAAGTACATTTCCACCCCCAGGCTGGACGCTGGCAGGTGATGGCTATTTTAACTGGCACCAATTGGACAGTACTGCATTAGGCTGGACGGCAATTCCTCCTCTGGAAGGCACTAATCTGTTTGGGGGCTATATAAAGAGTGCTTCCTGCATTTATTTTGATAATGTATGTGGCGACAATACCGGTAAAAAATATGCTATTCGTACACCCCAATACGATTTCTCCAACGTCTCCGGCCCAAGTTTGAGTTATGATTTTGCAGCCGGCGCTTCCACTGATACCCTTGCGATACTGTATTCTGCGGATTGCGGAACCACCTGGGTGCCACTGTTGAAAATGCAGGGTACTAACCTGACCACTACAACAGGAGGTGCAGGCGGAATATTCTATCCGAATAATCTCACAAAAAGCGCTGCCCATAATTGGTGGAAAACAAATACAATCGACCTTAGCAGTATTACCGGGCTTGTAGGCCAACCAAGCATAATATTTTCTTTTGAAAATATATCTGCGCATGCAAGTCTGTTGTATCTGGATAATATCAGCATCAGTGGAACTACCGGCATTCCGGTGCAAAAACAGGAATCCATTTTATTGGAGGTATACCCAAACCCGAACAAAGGGCTGTTCAATATTAATATCTATTCAAACAAAAAAGATAATTACTTGCTGGAGGTAAAAAACATATTGGGTCAATTGTTGTCCAGTGAAAAAGTAACAGACTTTTCTGGAACATACACGCAACAAGTTGATCTGAAAAAATTTGGAAGCGGTGTTTACATTGTAAATTTGAAAACTCAAAATACGGAGACAATTAAAAAAGTTATCGTTAATTAGTAACTTAAGGATAGTGATAAATTTTCATTTGCAGTAAAAAGCATCTACTCTTCTGTAAATTAAGTTACGATTAAAACAATCTTTTCTTTCGAAAGAATTCCTTCAGTAAATCGGAGCATTCTTCCTCCAAAATACCACTTACGACCTTTGTCTTAGGATGAAGCAAACTATTCTCAATCAGAGAATAGCCGCGTTTCGCATCCTTGGCGCCATACACAATTTTGCTTATTTGTGTCCAGAAACTGGCTCCGGCACACATGACGCAAGGCTCCAGCGTTACATACAATATGCACTCGTTTAGATATTTGCCGCCCAGATAATTAGCCGCCGAAGTAAAAGCCTGCATTTCAGCATGGGCAGTAACGTCGTTCAAATGCTCTGTATAATTATATCCCCTTGCAATAATTTTAGTACCGCACACAATCACCGCGCCAACCGGCACTTCATCTGCATCAAAAGCCTTCCGGGCTTCCTTCAGGGCCTCCCTCATAAAATACACATCATTCAGGACTGTTTCCATAACAACCAAATTAGCAAAAAACTGGAATCGTGGGCATTTCTTATTATTTTTGCCCTACTATTAATCTGATGAATCATTATGTTACAAACAGAATTACGTACACATACTTGCGGGGAGTTAACATTGAAAGACCTTGGTCAGCAAGTCGTTTTGTGTGGCTGGGTACAGCGTTCGCGTGACCTCGGCGGAATGACTTTCATTGACCTCCGGGATCGTTATGGCATTACACAACTTGCTTTTAACATGGAAACGCACAAGGAACAATGCATAAAAGCCAGGCAAGTGGGACGCGAATTTGTGATTCGCACGATCGGAAAAGTAACCGAACGAAGTAATAAGAACACAAAACTCCCGACAGGGGAAATTGAAATAGTTGTCGACACATTAGAAATACTTAATACGGCACTAACACCCCCTTTCACCATCGAAGACCATACAGACGGGGGAGACGAACTCCGGATGAAATACCGTTACCTGGATATCCGGCGCAATCCGGTACGGGAAGCACTTCAGCTCCGCCACAAACTAGCCATGGAAACCCGGAGTTACCTGGATAAACAAAAATTTCTGGAAGTAGAAACGCCTGTTTTAATAAAATCCACACCCGAAGGCGCACGGGACTTTGTGGTCCCCTCCCGCATGAATCCCGGTGAATTTTATGCCCTGCCCCAGTCGCCCCAGACATTCAAGCAACTACTGATGATAGGAGGCTTCGACAGGTATTTTCAGATCGTAAAATGTTTCCGTGACGAAGACTTGCGTGCCGACCGTCAGCCCGAATTCACACAAATAGATTGTGAAATGAGCTTTGTGGAACGCAAGGACATACTGGATATGTTTGAAGGATTGATCCGCCATTTATTTAAAACCGTTAAAGGCATAGACCTTCCTTCCCTTCCCCACATGACTTATGCAAAAGCCATGAAACTATATGGCTGCGATAAACCAGATACACGATTCGAAATGACATTCGTTGAGCTCAACTCCACCGTAAAAGGCAAAGGATTTAAAGTATTCGACGACGCAGGACTGATAATCGGCATTTGTGCAAAGGGCTGCGGAGAATATACCCGTAAACAACTGGACGAACTTACCGAATTTGTAAAGCGCCCACAGATAGGGGCGACCGGGCTCGTGTATGCACGTTACCAGCAGGACGGTACGATTAAATCCAGCGTTGACAAATTTTTCAATGCAGAAGAATTAAAAAAATGGAGTGAAGTATTGCAGGCACAGCCAGGCGACTTAATGCTTATACTCGCCGGTGAACCCAACAAAACACGCAAAGCAATGGGAGAGCTTCGTTTGGAAATGGGCAACCGTCTAGGGCTCCGGAATGCCGGAACTTTTTCCTGTCTCTGGGTAATCGACTTTCCTTTGTTGGAATGGAACGAAGAAGCCAAACGATGGTTCGCTATGCACCATCCCTTCACCTCTGCAAATCCGGAAGACCTGCACTTATTGGAAGATGACCCAGGAGCAGTCCGGGCGAATGCCTACGACATGGTCGTTAACGGTGTCGAAATCGGAGGAGGATCGATCCGCATCCATAATAAAGAAACACAAGCCCTTATGTTCCAACGCTTAGGATTCACGGAAGAAGAAGCACTTGAACAATTTGGATTTCTCCTGAACGCCTTTGAATATGGCGCTCCACCACATGGAGGAATAGCCTTTGGGTTTGATCGCATTTGTTCTCTGTTCGGGGGAGTTGAATCCATACGGGATTTTATTGCCTTTCCGAAAAACAACAAAGGGCGGGACATTATGATCGATGCACCCTCAAAAATAAGTGAAGAACAAAAAAAGGAATTGCACATAATCCTGGCACCAATTTAGAAATACCTAAAAATAGGAAAGGCGACAGGCTGGATGCCCCTTTACAAACTTATCCATTTTGCTTTTCGGAATCTTCGTATTATAACAGATCAGGGTATTCATCTTTTTAAGTTTGTCCAGAGGCACAACACTTTTGATCACCGTATTGGAAATATCCAGAAAAGAAAGATTAAACAATTTCGAAACCGGTTCTACGTCTTTTATACGCGTACCGGAGCACTTCAAAACTTCCAGGTGAATAAGTTTTTGCAAAGGCATCAGATCCCGAATGGCCGTATTGCTGCAGTTAATGTTTTTTAACCCCGAAATATTTTCGATCGGTTGCAGGTCAATGATCGGATTATCAGAAATATTCAGAGTTGTCAAATAGACAAAGCCCCTGAGATCGGGAATGGTGCCAAGCCCACATTTGGACAGTCCTAAATATTTCAGGAATAAAAACTCCCCTAAAGGCCCTATGTTTTCTATACTTTTACCACTGGCATCAACAGAATCCAGTTTTATTAATTGATGTAATTGTTGTACCGTTGGCGAAGCATCCAAACGCAGATAATTTCGAAAGGTCTTCCTCCATTCATTCGTTAAATGTTCCCACCATTCCAGTAATTCCGTTGATTTGTATACAACCAGGCAGCTCTTCCTGTGGCTCAGTATAAATTGAGCAAGTGGTAAACTATCTACAGACGTATGCTCACAGATCAGGAGGCTTAACCTGGGAAGATCTTTGAGGGGAGCCAGATCCTTAATTTTCGTGTTTGAAAGATCGATTGTTTGAAGGGTAAGCATATCTGCGAGCGGATCAAGTGTATTTACTCCGGTATTGCTGAAACGCAGCACTTTAAGATTTGACAATATTTTCAAAGGAAGCAAATCAACAATTTTTTGATTACCCGAAACGTCAACAGAATCTATTTTGACCAAAGCAGTCAATTGCTCCTTAGAAGGAGTATCCATTAGTTGCTTACGCTGTTTAAAAAAAGATTTCCATTCGGGATCCAGATTATTCCACCAGTTAACAAGCCTCTCCGATTCATAAATAACCAGCGCATCGGTATGTTGTCGTCTGAACTCAATAATTTCCTGTTCACTGACAGGGGTCGCATCACAGATTATTTTTTTCAATCCTTTCAGTTGGGCAATAGGTTGCAGAGAAGCAACCGCAGTATTGGATACATCCAACTCCTCCAGTAGTTTCAATCCCGAAACGGGAGAAAGATCATGGATAGGGGTCCCTGCACACGACAACTTTCGCAGACAAGGGAAAAACTTAACGAAGTCCAGGCTGGAAATTCCGGTATGATCAATATACAAAGCACTCAATTTGCGTAAATAAATCAATGGGGGGATCGTCACAACAGGTGTATTATCCAGTTTTAGTAGTTCCAGTTGAAGAAGATTTCTAAGCACATCAAGGTTAACAATAGAAGTCCCCGACAAATTAATTTGTTTTAATTCACTCAATCCCGAAAGAGGATTGAAATCTCTTATACCTGTGTTTCCCGAAAGGTCAAGTGTTTCCAATCCCCTTACTTTTTTCAGCTGTTCGTATGAAACAGAATCAGTCAGGGCTGCTTCCTTTGTCAATACCATTTGCCATTCAACAGGCAGACCCTTCCACCAGGAAATAAGTTCCTCCCGTTCATTCGGCTGAGTAGTATAGATACTCACAATCTTAAGCTCCTTGTCTCTGGGATCGATATTCAATTCGACATATCTGCGTAATAAATTTTCAACAGTATCCTGATCAAGATTGATGCCCCGTAAGTGCCGGTCGATCGTAATTTTGAAATAAGGAAAGCGCGTTTCGCTTTGGGCAAATTCTATGTTTTCAATCTCCAATGCGAACTTAATTTTTTTATAGAAATAGGCAATGTCCTGCAGGTACGCCTGTACAAGCTTGGAAGTCGGCACTTTTCTGTTTCCATCCAGATCATCTTCAATGAGCACCTTTTTATCCCTGAATATTTTTAAATAGCTGGAATAGATAACCGCTTCCTTTTCCTCCTCTGTACTGCTATCACTCCCAATAATATTCATGGAGTATTCCAAAAATGAAATCAACCGGACTGCATCTCTTTTATAATTTTCGACATCCTCGGGAGCCATTTTTACCGGCTCGGTTTTCTGAGCATAACCAGAGGAGGAAGAAAAAATGAAAATGATCAAAAAACGAAAGACCGCTTTATTCATACCTGTTATAGATGCGCTTCAGTAATTCATCCTTTTCTTTAGCATTTACTTTTATCAGATCTGAAATAAGCCACCCCGTGTTATACCCTTTCCGGTTAAACTGCGAAAGTTTAAAATACCAATGATCGATCTGAAAAAAATGAAACTCAACATCCTTGACCGTTTTGAATCGAAGATTTCCTCTTTTTACCTCATATAGGAAAAGAGCAAGGAAATCAGGTGTAAAATTACGTTCCGTATAATCTTGCAAGACTTTTTTTTCATCGCGAAAAACATCATACAAATTCATAAATTCAAGTTCATGACTCAAGGGATGCAAAAAATGAACCGTATCCAACGTATCCTTCCTGAAATACTCCTGAAAGGGTTTGAAACATATACGATCGATCACCCATTTGGACCCAACCTTTTCTTCCTGCAATTTCAAAAACAACGTTGTAGTTACTTCTTTCCCTTCCCAATAAAAAATAGCAGAAACCTCGGCAAGCCAATTTCCGCCATGAAAGTCGAGGTAAACAGGTTTATCAGGATGCCCGACTTCCTGGATGAATTGCAGCTTTATACCTTCACTTATTTGCCGGTTTTCCTTATCAAATAATAAATTCAGGAAAACGGCTCTGGTGGCAGGATTCCGGTAAAGACTATCCTTTTCATAATACCTTGTCCCGTCAATAGACTCTTCATTATTAAATCGTCTGAAAAACTGGTTGACCTGTTTGGTAGCCGCGTACAAAGCCACCTCATCATCCAGAGAGTGAGTAATAAGTTGAGCGCATAAGTCGCCGGTAAAATAAAATAAGAAACAAAGTAACCCGAAAATCCATCTGACTGATTTCACATCTCCGGTATAAGTTTGTTTACTGCTTTTTTGTTTCCGTTACTTTCATATCCCCTAAAATCACATCCCAGAAATCAATGGGCATGCCATTAATCTGAGTGCTTTTTTTCTCTACGTAAATCGTCACATCCTTTTTGGTCACATCCGTATATTTCAGTCCTTCCGCACTGTACCCCTCGAAGCGCTGGTAGATCGTTACAACTCCTACATACTTTCCATCCGGCTGCTTTTCCAGATCACTGATATAATGGATATTATACCAATCTATTTTGACCTTAATATAATTCAGCGCCATTAAACGCTGAAAATAGCTATCCACGGTAAAATAACTAACATCAGGACTTGCAAGAGAAGATACTCCCATTTTGCTCCCGGGTGCAAAAAGTTCATCTGCCCGTTTCACTACTCTGGAAGCTTCGGAAAAGGAAGTGCTTTTATCCCCGATTATACTGATATACTTACTCAAATCTCTGATCTTTTCAAGTGCCAGTGAATCGATTGCATGCTTCCGCTGAGGACTGACGTTATCTTGCCCCAAGAGCCGGGACACAGTACCGCAGAACACCAACGCTATGAAAATGAGTGATTGCCTCGACATATAACTTATTTTTTTAGTAATATTACTTCTGTTATTTTTCCGTTAGTATCCATTTCAAGATGATCAATGCTGTTCGGATTCTTTTTCTGATCCTTAATATAAGCCAGGTATTTACCGATTGTTGTGGGTTGATCATAATCGACGGTGCTGCCCGAACGGTAAATAATAATCAATACGGGAATATCCGGAGACAAAAACGATTGCAGTGCGGTAGCAATAACCTGGTTGGCATTGGTAACATCTCCTGCATTGGCAACCTGCTGAAAATAGTTTTCAATCCTGTCGTACGGTTCCTTCTTCGCAGCAGCAGCCTTCGCATCTGCCGCCACCTTTGCAGCGGTGGCATCCCGGTCCGCCTTTCTCCTGGCCTCTTCATCCGCCTGGGCCTTAGCCCTCGCCTCTTCTGCAGCCTTTGCTTTCGCAGCCTTTGAGCTTTTACATCCGGCATCATTCAATACGACCGCGCCGGCAATAAGTACAAAAAAAAGCAATTTCAGGATTTGGTTGGCACTTCTTGATTTTATTGTCCTCATGTGGTGTTTAACATTTTTTACTGAAGTCCAAAGTTAAAAGACAGTGTAAAAAATATCCCTGATATTCGATAGTAACCCATTTTTAAGGGTTGAAACTGCGGTTAGGGTAAAATCCTGTTGAGGTATATAATAATTTCTTTGTACTTTTGCTATACAATAATTATTTCTATGTTTTTTGGATTTTTAAAAAATATAGTTTGTTTCACGGTGTCGACGGTATTATCATCCTACCTTCTAATATCCTCTCTTGCATATATTAACAATAGTGCATATATTACCGATACTACACATAAGACATTTGGACAAGTGTTGGAAATACCGGTAAAGAAAAACAAAAAAGAGTTTTCCTGTGGGTATTTAAAATTTATTGCGTCAACTAATCTTGCAGATAAAGTATTAAAAAGCAAGTTGCAGCAATTATCCGGACAAATTTTTCCAAACAGAATACCCGAATTCAGACGGTATTTCATTTATTCTGCTCCACGTGTTCAGACTGTTTATTCACAGCCTGACAAACTTATTCTCAAGTGTAGTTTCCTGATTTGATTTTCTGATTTCATTTCTTTAGATGGCCGACCTCTCGCCATCTCCATTTCGTTTGCAATTTATTTAACTAAATATACATGAATCGTTTCAATGCTTTCGGAAAATTAATTGTGGGCATATACATATATGCCCTAACGGTCAATTGCTATGCTCAAAATAAACGATTGACCTTGCCAGATGCACTTAAACTCGCAGAAGCGAATTATCCTTCGATAAAAGCCTCTCTGTTTAGAAAGAGCGGTGCCGAATTTAATTTAAGTGCTAATAAACTTGAATACATGCCCGCTCTTGATTTGCAAGAACAGGTTACTTATGCAACCGCCAATGGCCTTAATGGAACGTTTATCCCAAATGGAGGTTTTGCTTTCCCTACATCAGGCAGTATCCATGCGGATAACAATTATTCCGCTGCCTATGGATCCTACTCAACAATAGCCGTAGATTGGGCATTTTTTAATTTCGGCAAAATAAAGGCAAATATCAACCTGGCCAAATCGCAGTTAAATGAAGCCGATTTGGCCTATCAGAATGAACTCTTCAGCCACAAAATTAAAGTGGCAGACGCTTACCTTTTGCTATTGGGATTTGAAAAAGAAGCAGGTGTACAGGAAAAGAATCTGCAACGCGCCGCAGAATTGAAAATCGCCATTACCGCCGCCTCGAGGTCAGGATTAAAAGCAGGTACCGACAGTTCTTTCGCTAATGCTGAATTATCAAAGGCTAGAATAATTTTAAGTGAAGCAAACGGCAAAGTAGCCTCCCAGAAAATCAGGCTCAACGAATTATTGGGAGTAAATGATTCTATGGTCGAAATTGATAGTATGAATTACGCTTCTTCAATCCCTGCATTTGCCACTCAGGACAGTGTGAACATTAATAATAACCTGCAACTTAAATTATACCGGGCACAGGAAGAATCTCAATTTGCAAAATCCACTGCGGTTATGAGATCATACCTGCCTTCCATTAAATTTATTGCTGCCGGAATGGGAAGAGGTTCAGGAATTTCCAGCACAAATGATAATTATTATAGTGCACACCTTTCGGACGGACTCTCTTACGATGCTTATAATTATCTGCTTGGGGTTTACTTTTTATGGAACGTGTTGGATTATCCAAGGGTGCATAATGAGTACAAAAGCGAACAGATGTACGCTCTGGAGTCAAAATCAGTCTTCGATGAACAAAGGCTGAAAGCTCAGGCCGAACTTGATAATGCGCAGGTGCAAATTTCCATTGCCCGATCACAAGCTGTCGAAGCACCCGTTGGATTAAAATCTGCGGCTGAAGCATATGCCAGTTCCGACGCCCGCTATAAGGCGGGACTGGCTACACTGGCCGATCTTGCACAAAATAGCTATTTATTGAACAGTGCTGAATCCGATCTTGTCATTGCCTATAATAATGTCTGGAGAGCCCTGCTTTTGAAGGCGGCGGCGGCCGGAGATATGAATTTATTTTTAAACAGTAAATAGTTAATAGTTAGCGCCGCGTAGCGGCATTAGTCAGACTAGCTGGTGCAAGTCTGACTTATAGGGGAATGACTTAATTAAATAAAGACAATGAACAACCTGATAAAATCAGCCTTACAAAAACCGATCAGTATCCTGGTACTGGTAGTAGGGGTACTCTTTTTCTCCATTTTGGCCCTGCGTAAAATACCCGTTGACATATTTCCACAACTGGATCTGCCTACCATTTATGTAGCACAGCCATATGGCGGAATGTCCCCGCAACAAATGGAAGGACTTATTGCTACAAGGTATCAGGATCAGTTTTTATACGTATCCGGAATAAAGAATATTGAAGTAAAGGCCATCCAGGGCATGGCCCTTCTGAAATTATCGTTCTATCCCGGTACCGATATGGCCCAGGCAGCAGCGGAAGTTTCGGTACAGGTAAGTCGTGCAAGAGCGCAGATGCCATCCAGTACATTACCCCCGATTGTAGTTCGATTTGATGCATCCTCTTTGCCGGTTGGACAATTGGTATTCAAAAGCAAGAGTGTATCGCTCAATCAAATGCAGGATTTAGCCTCAACCAAAATACGTCCCTTGTTCGCCGCTATTCCCGGTGTTTCTTCCCCCCCTCCCTTTGGAGGAAATGCAAGAACGATTGTTATAAAAGCAGATCCCGATTTAATGAGAAGCCGTAATGTAACTCCGGACGAAATGGTCAAAGCTTTAGCCGACAATAACTCCATCACTCCCGCCGGGAACGTCCGTATAGGCAATATGATGTACATTACTCCAACCAACTCGATTTTGGAAAAAGTACCCGAATTTTTAAACATACCTGTTAAAACAGGGGCCGGCCCAACTGTTTTTTTTCGGGATGTGGCCACAGTGGAAGATGCTGCCGATATCACAGTTGGTTATGCACTTGTAAATGGCAAGAGAGCGATATATATTCCCGTTACAAAAAGAGCCGAAGCCTCTACCTGGGATGTGGTGCAGGCAGTGAAAGCAGATCTGCCTAAAATGCAGAGCCTCTTACCCGAAGAAGTGCAGCTTTCTTACGAATTCGATCAATCCGTTTACGTGATGAACGCTGTAAAAAGCCTGGTCACAGAAGGAGTAATCGGAGCGGTACTCACTGCACTCATGGTTTTACTTTTTTTGGGAGACAGCAGAAGTGCGCTGATTGTGATCATCACCATTCCGGTATCCATCCTCACCTGCATCCTGCTATTATCTCTTTGCGGGCAAACCATCAATATCATGACCTTAAGCGGGCTGGCCTTAGCAGTTGGAATCCTGGTGGATATGGCCACGGTGGAAATAGAAAATATACACCAGCATTTCGAGATGGGAATGCCAAAACAGCAGGCCATTTTAGCTGCCTGCCGGGAAATCGCTTATCCCGAACTATTAATCTTGCTATGCATCCTCGCCGTGTTTGCACCTTCTTTTTTAATGACCGGAATCCCCAGGTCCATGTTTATCCCTTTATCTATGGCAGTAGGATTTTCCATGATTGCTTCTTTTATGCTGGCAAGGACATTAGTCCCTGTTCTTGCTAATTGGCTACTCCGGCCTGAAAAATTGAAACATCATGCACCTCAATTGCACGCAGATATAAATATGAACGAAACCGAAGTAATCCAATTGGGTGAAGATTATGAGAAGGAAAAACCCCAGGTCAAAAAGTTAAAGGGCTTTGAGAAATTCAAAATAAATTTCATGGTGCGCCTGGAAAAACTGATGGCAAAAAAACGCAGAATCGTTCTTATTTACGTGATACTTACATTTTCCATTATCGGCATTTGTTTTGCGATTATAGGTAAAGACATATTACCCAAAAACAATACAGCACAGTTTCAGCTGAGAATAAAAGCCCCCGACGGCACCCGCATTGAACAAACGGAACGAAAGCTATTGAAGGTACTGGATGCGATATATGAAACAGTGGGAGGGAAAGAAAATGTTGCTATATCTTCTGCCTACGTTGGCTTGCAGCCCTCTTCTTATGCAACAAGCAATATCCTGATCTTCAACAGTGGACCACATGAGGCCGTTTTACAGGTTAACCTCGCAGAAGACTACAAAGTGAATATGGATGAACTTAAGGAAAAACTCAGAAAAAAAATTGCTTCAGATATTCCTGATCTGAGAATCTCCTTTGAGCCAATCGAATTGACAGATAAAATGATGAGCCAGGGTTCTCCCACGCCGATAGAAGTCGCCGTTGCCGGAAAAGACCTGATCCAGGGGAAAGTCTTCGCAGATAAAGTATTGAATAAACTAAAAGAAATACCTTACCTGAGAGACGTGCAGATTGCGCAACCCATCCGTTACCCGGTTATCACGATCAACATAAACCGTGAACTGGCAGGACAACTTGGACTAACTGCATCAGATGTCTCCAGGTCATTGATTGCCGCAACATCTTCCAGCCGCTTCACGGAAAAAAATTACTGGCTTGATCCGAACAATGGATATGCCTATCAGGTACAGGTACAGGTACCTGAATATCAGATGAAACAAATGAATGACCTGCTCGAAATTCCTTTAATGAAAGATAAGTCGAGTCCAATACTAGCAGATGTAGCAACACTTAAAATTGACACGATCATAGGTGAATACGACAGAGACGGTCCCCGAAGGCTGATTACGGTTACGGCGAATATTCACGACAAGGATCTGGGAAGCGCTTCCGCAGATGTCAATAAGGCCATTGCTTCAATTGGAGCTCCCCCAAGGGGATTAACAGTCAGCACCAAAGGCTTGGTTAAACTTTTAACGGAGACGCTGGATAGTCTGCAATCAGGACTCTTACTTGCAATTATCGTCATCTTTTTAATGTTGACTACTAATTTTCAATCCTTCAAATTGTCCTTTGTGGTATTATCTACCATTCCGGCAGTTCTTTGCGGATGTCTCATTTCATTACTTGCAACAGGTTGTACACTGAATTTGCAATCCTACATGGGAATTATTATGAGTGTGGGTGTTTCTGTAGCAAATGCCATTTTGCTGATAACAAACGCAGAGAGTATTCGACTCAAAAACAACGATGCCGAACTATCCGCAATGGAAGGCACTGCCACCAGGCTTCGTCCCATAATTATGACAAGTCTGGCGATGGTTGTCGGCATGATACCGATGGCATCAGGGATGGGTGAAGCCGGAGATCAGACAGCCCCTCTCGGAAGAGCTGTAATAGGAGGATTGCTGGCCTCCACATTCGCTGCCTTACTTATACTTCCACTGGTATTTGCCATGGTACAGAAAAAATCCCCCATCACATCCGCTTCCATGGATCCGGAGGACAAGGAAAGTAAATACTATAACCCAAAACTTATCAGTCGGGACTAATAATTGCAAGAGCCACCCTATGCGCCAACACTATTTAATAAAACCAAAAAATATCCTATGAATACTAATAACCTGATAATTATTATCACATCAGCCACCTGTCTCACGTTATATTCCTGCGGTCCAAAGGAACCAAAACTAAAAGAGGAAGCAAAAGCACAACTAATGAAGACGTTTGTGCTGGAGGAAAGCCAGGTGGAAAACACGGTAGCATTGCCCGGAGAATTAATCGCTTTTCAGGAAGTGGATATCTATGCCAAGGTCAACAGCTTTGTAAAGGAAGTCCACGTTGACCGCGGATCAGAGGTTAAAAAAGGAGATCTTTTACTCCTGCTGGATGCTCCCGAATTCGAATCTCAAATGGCCGAGGCAGCTTCTAAACTTAAAACAAGGGAAGCTATTTTAAAATCAAGTGCGTCCACCTATTCCCGTTTGTATGAAACGAGCAAAACTCCAGGTACAGTTTCTCCTAACGATCTGGATCTTGCTCTTTCAAAAATGATGTCGGATAGTTCAGAGGTAAACTCTGCCCGTTCGAATTATAAGGCTGCAACGGAAATCAAAAATTACCTGACAGTCAGAGCGGCTTTCGATGGAATGATAACTGAACGGAATATACATCCGGGAGCCTATGTAGGCCCTTCCGGCAAAGGTTCGGAAAAACCACTCCTAAAACTCAAACAAGAAAACATACTTCGTTTAGCGGTTGCTGTTCCCGAAGTATTTACAAGCAGTCTGCATTTGGGCGATCAGGTCAGATTTACAGTAAAAAGCTATCCCAAAGAAATGTTCACGGCCAAAGTCAGCCGCCTGGCAGGAAATATTGAAACAAATATCCGTTCGGAGATGATAGAAATGGATGTTATCAATAAAGACAAAAAGCTGCTGTCAGGAATGTATGCCCAGGTGGAACTTAATACAAAACGTAACACCAAATCGTTTCTTGTTCCTTCAACCGCCATCGTTTCTTCAACGGAAGGCATTTTTGTAGTAAGAGTAGAAAACGGAAAGGCAAAACGGATAAAAGTTGATAAGGGAAATGCGAATGGTAGTAATATGGAAGTATACGGAGATTTGAAAAACGGTGACTCCTTAGTTACGGACGCATCGGAGAATATCAGGAATGAAGATGTAATCAGGGTCAAATGAGCGAAACGAGCCCCCTCGCAGCAAGCTGCGACACTAATGTGTGAATTCTGTAACTTATTGCAAAGGTTGTATAACAATAGCAGGTTTTTAGTCCTCACCTTGCACGGTTATAAAGCGCTGCTTCGTAATGTGTAAGCGCGCATTGAAAACTAATTGTTATGGAACCGAAACAAAACAAAACCTCTCTTAACATCCTGCTGGCAGATGATGACGCAGATGATCACACTTTTTTTAAGGAAGCGCTCAAAGAATTTTCACTATCGATTACGCTGACAACAGTAGCCGATGGAGAACAGCTAATGAACCACCTCACAAGTGAAACCAATCAGCTTCCTCACGCTCTTTTCCTCGATCTGAACATGCCCCGGAAAAACGGATTTGAATGTTTATCAGAAATAAAGTCAAACGAAAAATTGAAAATGCTTCCGATAATTATTTATTCCACGACATTCCATAAGAAGATTGCGGACATTCTTTATGAGAACGGAGCAAATTACTATATAAGTAAACCAACTGAGATTTTACATCTCAAACAAGCAGTTCAACAAACACTTATGCTTATAGCTGAAGGAAACATTTTACAACCAAAAAAAGAATATTTTTTGCTTACAGTGGAACGGAAAAATTCCAAGCCTCTGTTTTGGTTCAATAATTTCTTCGCACTTCCCATGGCCCCTAAATTTAATTAAATCTGATGAACGTACTACAACAAAAAGCTCCTATTAGCATTCTGCTTGCAGATGATGACTCTGACGATCGTCAGTTTTTTGATAAGGCATTGGAGAAACTAACAATATCCCGCACCCTTACAATCGTTAATGATGGAGAGGAGCTGATGAAATACCTTTCCGAACATTCGGAACACCTTCCCGATGTTCTTTTTCTTGACCTGAATATGCCTCGAAAAAATGGTTTTGAATGCCTGTCCGAGATAAAAGAAAATGAAAAGCTCAAGAACCTCTATGTGATCATGTTTTCAACATCATTTCCACAGGACAAGAATTATGAACGGGAAATGATAGCCAATCTTTTCAAGATCGGAGCGAACGATTACATCCACAAGTCCAGTGATTTGGCACAACTCCAACAGGCCATCGGTCAGGCCCTTACAAAGGTTGTAGAAAAAATTCGCTTAATTAATATACATCCTTAGCCAATGAGTTTGACCCAATTGAATATCCTGCTTGCAGATGACGATACGGATGACTGCATCTTTTTTAAAGATGCGTTAAAGGATTTAGCAATCCCCACAACCCTCGCAACCATGCATAACGGAGAACAACTCATGGACTATCTCGCAACCGAAGCGAATAACCTCCCACATGTTCTTTTCCTTGATCTGAATATGCCACGAAAAAACGGTTTTGAATGTTTATCAGAAATAAAGTCAAGTGAAAAATTGAAACACCTTCCTGTCATTATTTTTTCCACCTCCTTTGAACAAGAAGTTGTGAATCTGCTTTACAAAAATGGGGCACATTATTTCATTCGAAAACCATCCATCTTTTCACAATTTAAAGCGATCGTTTATCAAACGCTCATACATATAGCCCAGGAAAAAAGAACATTACCCACCAGAGATAATTTTGTACTCACTGTGCAAAGTAATTTGCACAGTTGAGTCTGTTAAAACAATAAATGATGACGGATACAACTAAATTGGACAGACACGAGCTAAGCACTGTTCGCAGGGAACTTGCTGTTGAAAAAGAAGAGAAGGGGAAACTAATAGCAGAATTAGTCATTGCCAATAAAGAACTCGTTTTCCAAAACCACGAGAAAGAAAAACGGGCAGCCGAATTCATTATTGCCAACACAGAACTGGAGAAACAGGTAACAGAGAAAGAAGAACGGGCGGCAGAACTTATCATTGCCAACAAAGAACTAGCCTTTCAAAATGAAGAGAAAGAAAAACGGGCAGCCGAATTAATTGTCGCTAACAAAGAACTCGCCTTCCAAAATGAAGAGAAAGAAAAACGAGCGGCAGAGTTAATCATTGCCAACAAAGAACTCGCCTTTCAAAATGAAGAGAAAGAAAAACGAGCGGCAGAGTTAATTATTGCCAACAAAGAGCTATTAGCATTTACGTACGTATCAAGCCACGATTTGCAGGAACCTCTTCGTAAAATACAAACCTTTGTCACGATAATACTCGAAAATGAGAATAAGAATCTATCTGACAATGGCAAATACAATTTTCAACGGATGCAATTAGCGGCCGGCAGAATGCAACAACTCATCGACGACTTACTTGCATTCTCCCGTATCAATACTACCGAACTCAAATTTGAAAAAACCGAACTGAAAATAATTATTGAAGAGGTCACAGCCGAATTAAAAGATACCATTTTTGAAAAACACGCAAGCATCGAAGCCGATCAGCTCTGCTCTGCCAACATTATTGTTTTTCAATTTCGCCAGCTCATGTACAATTTGATAAGCAACGCGCTCAAATTTTCACAACCTGATGTGCCATCACACATAATAATAAAAAGCAGAATTGTAAAAGGAAGTAAATTAAATAATAAAAAATTTTCACCGGAAAAAAATTATTGTCACATCACTGTTCAGGACAACGGCATCGGATTTGAACCTCATTTCAGCGAGCGAATTTTTGAAGTATTCCAAAAACTTCACAACAAAGACGTATATGCAGGTACAGGAATCGGGCTAGCCATCGTTAAGAAAATAGTAGAAAATCACAACGGCATCATCATCGCTACGAGCGAACTAAAAAAAGGAGCAACCTTTGATATTTATATCCCGGCAAATTAGGCCAGGCTATTATTTTACAAATAATTAAACACCAAACCGCGCAGCCTTTTTCTGTTCCAGTATTTCATGTAAAATTCCCGTGAGTCCCCTTTTTCCCTGACTGTAGTTTAAGTGATTCTTATTAAGAAAAAAAGGCGTTCCTTTCCTCATATAACGAAATTTCATTACTGATTTTTTATATAAATTGCTTGTTTGAGAAATGTAAATTTCAGGATTGTTTACAAAAACAAGAATATACGTCATGCGCCCAACGGAAACATCTTCTATATCAGAAATGTCGTCCCATAAAATTCTTGCGCCAAGAATACTGCTTTTGTCAATTACTTCTTCATTATTAATAATAAGTCCGGGTTTCCTTGTAATTAGTTTCATGACTGCTGAAATAATCACGTACAAAACAAAGCAAAATAAAATACCAAACAGGATGATTAACCAAATTCGGGGTATACTCATATGGCCCAGAGTCTGAACAGAATTTGCTTTAAAAAATTGATTAGAAAGCAGCGTAAGCAAAACGCCTAGATAGATAGGCAAAAAAAGTATCCGTATACTATACGGAATTTCAATTACGTCGTTCTTTAGGTCCATGATCTGTTTTTTTATTACTTATTTAGTTGAATCCGTTTTTTTATCCTTTGATTTGCCCCGGCTATTATCAAGGATGGCCTTTTGCAACAAATACTCTATCTGTCCGTTAACGCTCCTGAATTCATCAGACGCCCATTTTTCAAGCTCTTTCAAAGTATCCGGGTTGATTCGTAATATAAATGCTTTTCGTTCTGCCATCCTTTAATTATGCAAGGTTCCTGTGTTTACTACCGGACTCACTTCTTTATCGCCACACAAAACAACCAATAAATTACTTACCATTGCAGCTTTACGTTCCTCATCCAGGTGAACGATTTCTCTTTCTGAAAGTTTAGTAAGTGCCATTTCTACCATACTTACTGCTCCTTCCACAATTAAACGTCTTGCCGCAATCACAGCCGAGGCTTGTTGCTTTCTTAGCATAGCTCCTGCAATTTCCTGAGCGTAAGCCAAATGACTAATCCGTGCCTCTAATACATTTATACCCGCTTTTCCAAGACGTTCATTTAGTTCAGTTACCAGTATTTCATTTACTTTGTCAGCACCCCCACGCAAAGTAATATCCGATTGATTATCTTCAATATTATCATAGGGGTAAACGCCGGCCAGATGCCTGACAGCAGCTTCGCTCTGAATGTTTACATATTTCAAATAATCATCTACTTCGAAAATAGATTTAGCGGTGTCTTCTACCTTCCATACAATTACCGCAGCAATTTCAATAGGATTTCCTAATTTATCATTTACCTTCAGAATCTGTCCACTTAGGTTTCTTGCACGTTGAGAAATACGGACTTTAACAAACAAGGGATTAACCCAAAAAAATCCATTTTCTTTTACCGTTCCTTTGTACGCACCAAAAAGTATAAGGGCTATTGCCCCATTAGGATTTACAATAATTAGTCCCGGCAATAACGAAAGACCAAAAAAAAGTAAAATCATTCCGGAATAAAATTCATGGGCGACACAATATATTCCAAAACCAATCAGTAAAATAGAGACCAGGAGTACTCCATAAGCGGAAAGCGGTTTGATCGTTTTTTCAGTTGTCATTTTAATTAATTTTTAATTGATACTAATATGATATCACAAAGATATTGAAATACTTTTTCATAAAACAAGTGAAATCGTAAATATTTTTACGATTTTTACTTGTTGTTACTCTGGACAGAGTGTCATGAACATTAAAAACTAATTGCCGATGGACTTATTTTCTGATACGATTACTGTTGAAAACCTGGATACGGCCAGGAAGCTTTTCAAGGAAAGCAGAGCGGGACTTTTAACCTTATTCAACAACAGTCCCGTTTGCATGAGCATGACAACTACCGCTCCGGGAAAAAGAACCTATGTAAGAGTCAATAAGAAATTTTTAGAAACTTTCGGCTATGCTGAATCGGATATCATCGGCCGGACATCTGTAGAAATAGGAATCCTTGATAGGGAAGAATCCGTCAGAGTGGGCTACATCATACAAGAAAAAGGCAGGCTACAAAATGATTATGTTAGATGCATCGCAAAAGACGGGACAACAGTTCATACCGTATCATCCATTGAGCTGATGGAAATGAACGGAGAGAATTACCTGATATCTTTTTTCATTAATATCACAAAGATCATGGAACAACAGGCTGTTATTGAGCAACGTACGCAACAGTTGGAAGCAGTAAATAAGGAGCTGGAAGCCTTTTCTTATTCTGTATCACATGATCTGAGGGCTCCCTTACGCGCCATAGATGGATATACAAGGATACTGGAAGAGGATTTTAGCCCGCTTTTTGATAAGGAAGGGAAAAGAGTATTATCAGCCGTTCAGGATAATGCCATAAAGATGAACAACCTGATTGATGACTTGTTAACTTTTGCAAGACTGGGAAAAAAACCTATTCAGGAAACAGACATTGACATGAATCTCCTAATTGAGGAAATACTAACAGATTTAAAAAACACAACGAATCATAAGGCAGAAATAAAAGTAAATACATTAGATCCGGTCAAAGGGGATTACGCTCTGATCAAGCAAGTCGCAATCAATCTGATTTCAAATGGTATAAAATATTCTTCCAAAAAGAAGAATTCCCTGATTGAAATAACATCCGAAAGGAAAAATCATCAAGTCACCTATATGATAAAAGATAACGGCGAAGGATTTGACATGAAGTATGCGGACAAATTATTTGGTGTTTTTCAGCGTTTACATACAGATGAAGAATTTGAAGGAACAGGAGTAGGTTTGGCGATTGCGCAACGTATCATAAACAAACATGGAGGAAGGATATATGCAGAAGCGGAAGTAGGTAAAGGTGCTACATTTTGTTTTGCATTGCCCTGTTAAGAGCCTATCAAACTAAAAAAAATACATACGGATGAAAGAGATCATCAAAAAATTTAAGTTCAAAGACAACGGTATTGTAATCAACTCACCGAAAGCATTGGAAAAGGACTTTGTAAAACTTGGTTTTAAAACTTCATTCAGCAAAAAAGAACAAAGCGAAAACACATTGATTTTCATTAACAGTAACAAGGAGTATCTGGATTGCCTGAACAATCAGTTAAAAAACATAGCATCAGATAGTGTTTTATGGTTTGCATACCCAAAAGGAACAGCTAAGGTCAAAACGGATATTAACAGGGACACCATTCGAATAACAGGTGAAGAATACGGTATCACTACCGTAACAGCTATTTCGATTGACGATACCTGGAGTGCATTACGTTTCAGGCCAATTGACAAAGTAGGAAGGAAATAATAAAATTTGATAACGCATGACACAATTGCAGAACTTTTTGTAGTTAGTTGCAACTTTCACACATTACCTCCTGAGTAATGCGAAATAATTACCTTAGTAGGGCAAAATCATATCAGAAAAAATTCACGAACCAACATTCTTGAAATATGAAAGATAAAATTATAGTAATTACCGGTGGAGCAACTGGTATCGGATATGCCATTACCAAAGCCTTAATAAATAACAACACCATCGTATCCATTGATAGAAATCCCGCAAAGATTTCAGCTCTAAAAACTGCCATGCCCAAGGTCGATAGCATTCAGGCGGATGTCACTTCGAGCGACCAATTAAATGCCGCCATTTCTAAAATTGAAAAGTCCTATGGTAAAATTGACTTATTGATTAACAATGCCGGAAAAGGAACCCAGTTTGATTTTGTTAATTCGTCTGAACAGAAATTGAAAGAGGATATAGAAACAGAAATATCAATAAATTATAGTGCACCTATTCTACTCACTAAAAAGGCACTTCCCTTACTTAAAAAATCAAAGGAGCCAATTGTTGTAATTATTTCTTCCGGATTAGCTTATATGCCCATTGCTTCGTTAGGAACATATTGTGCTTCTAAAACCGCCGTTCATTTTGCAACAATGTCCATCAGACATCAGTTAGCGGGTTTAAAAATCAGGGTGGTTGAAGTTTTACCTCCGGTTGTAGACACCGATTTAAGCAAAAATGCACCCGTCCCGAAAATGCCGGCAGATAAATTTGCTCAGCTATTCATTGAAAAACTTGAAAGCGGAGAAAATATAATGAATATTGGTCAATCAGCAGGGCTGAATAAATTCAGTCGCTTCCTTCCAAAGACCGCATTTAAGATGTTGAATAAATAAGCAATCGCTCAGTCATTGAATGAGGTCGCAATGTATCGACCTCCTACCTCCTTGGTCCGATAATCTCGCCACCATGCTCATCATGATGATATCCATGATTATATGCTTCGTGATGATCAGGAAAATGCGAATGTTCGTATCCCCAGTAATGATGATACCTTGTATCACCTCTGTACTCTACCTCACATGAGGATAAGAAGACAATTGCTACGCTTGCCGCTAATAATAATTTTTTCATGGTACAAAAATGGGTATCTCTTATCTTTTACTGTTACATAATGTTGGTGAATTATTACATTATTCTCACCTTGCCCTGAAGACTATATTTGCAAAAAAAGATATTTTAATTTTGTTTCTGAACCTGCATGATTTAATTTTAGTGTGGTCGTGGAATTACTAAAAACACTAAAAAACGTACAACTACAATGGCAAATATAATCCTTCACAAAGCAGACAGCCGGGGAAACGCTAACCATGGCTGGCTGCATAGCAGACATACCTTCAGTTTCGCTAACTATCACAATCCCGAACGAACGCACTTCGGCAAATTACGGGTGCTGAATGATGACCAGGTTTCAGGAGGTATGGGATTTAGCACTCATCATCACGAGAATATGGAAATTATTTCCATCCCCCTTGAAGGTGATCTGGAACACAAAGATAGTATGGGCAATTTAACCGTTATTAAAAATGGTGATGTTCAGGTAATGAGCGCTGGTAGTGGAATTTCTCATAGCGAATACAACCGTAATAAGGATAAACCGGTAAAATTTTTACAGATCTGGGTTTTCCCGAACCAGAAAAACGTAAAACCCCGTTACGATCAGATAACGCTAAAGCCGAGTGACCGGCATAATAAATTCCAGCAAATCCTTTCACCTGATGCGGATGATGCAGGTGTATGGATCCATCAGGACGCATGGTTTCATCTTGGCAAGTTTGACAAGGACTTTTTTACGGATTACGTCATTAAAAAAAAGGGAAATGGCGTTTACGCCTTCATCCTAAAGGGCGATGTAACGATCGATGGAAATGTTTTGAATGAAAGAGATGGCTTGGGAATCTGGAATACGGATAAAATATCATTTAAATCAAACTCACAAGATGCCGAAGTGCTGTTGATGGAAGTACCAATGAACGAATAATAAACCGGCTCCGTCAAAAGTCCTTTTTTATTACCTTAGTTCTATCAAAATACAAACACATGAAAAAGTCAAAGAAAAAACAAACCAAAAAAAACCTCAGCAAAAAAGCAACTGCTTCAAAAGCAAAACCTAAGCTTTTAAAAAAGACATCCTCTGCAAAAAAAGTGACTCGGCAAATTACCCCGGTGACAACCATAAATCCCTATCTGACATTTAACGGCAATTGCGAAGAAGCATTTAATTTTTACAAATCTGTATTTGGTGGAAATTTTAATCGGCTTAGCAGATTTAGAGATATACCGCCAATGGAAGGACAAGAAATGTCCGAAGACTTAAAAGAAAGGATCATGCACGTTTCTCTGCCAATCAGCAAGGAAACGTTCCTGATGGGAAGCGATTCAAATCCAATGATGGGAGAAGTAACCGTAGGACAACACCTCTCCTTATCCGTAAACACAGGAAGTAAAAATGAAGCGAATAGAATTTTCAAACTCCTTTCAGCGGGTGGCCAGATTACAATGCCTATTGCAGACATGTTCTGGGGTTCTTATTTTGGCATGCTCAGCGACAAGTTCGGCATCGTCTGGATGGTTAATAGTGACCAAAGTTCGAAAAGCCAATGAACCGTCTGAAATATAGTGTGTTTGTATGTTTTGCGATGACCGGATTATATGGAAAAGCCGGGGGAATATCGACCCAAACCCTTGACACAGCCGTATATTCCGGCACGTATAGCGAAAAAAACCTGCTTTTTCAGAATGTCCTTTTTCAGAATGATTATTCAAAGGGTTATACTACCTGTATTACAATGGTAATTGTGAACGGAAAAGCAATGTCAGAAGCCGTTACCGGAAAATCAGTTGAAGTTGATTTTAAAAAATTTAATTTGAAAAAAGGCGACAAAGTGATTGTGAAAGTCATTCATAAGAAGAACTGCACCTTTAAGTGTTTGAATGAAGAAGTCCTACATAACGGAAAAAGTCTCCGCTAACTATAACACCTTGCGCCGGGAATTTGCAAGTGACAGATGAATTTCAAATAAAACGGTTGGGCAAACAGGACGTTCTGTTTTTTAAAGAACTTGTTTGTGTGTTTCAGGAAGTATTTGAAACAGAAAATCCTGCCACCCCCAAAGAAACCTATTTGCAAAGTCTTCTTGATAAACCCGGGTTTATTGTCTATGCGGTTATTTGTAAAAATACAGTAATCGGAGGTCTGACAGCCTACGAGTTGCCTATGTATTATGGAGAATATGCTGAACTGCTGATTTATGATATCGCCATCAAAACGGAATATCAAAGAAAAAAAATAGGGGCAAAATTGATCCTAACCTTAAAAGAATATTGCAAATACAATGGGATACGGGAATTTTTTGTACCGGCAAATGAAGAAGACAAACATGCATTAGACTTTTACCACCATACAGGAGGAATAGCAGAAAAGGTAGTCCATTTTAATTACGAAATTAAACCTATTCGCGATGGTGATGCCACCTCCAGTGGCGATGACCATTTTCAATGATACACGAAGAGAAAAACAATCCCATCAAAATTGCAATAATAATCAATGACCTTTTCATGCTTTATAGTTAAATTTTTAGCCCGTTGTAGCCTCTCCTGTTGATGATAATATCTGCTCAGCATGATTAGCCGTATCAACTTTTGAAATTATTTTTTCGATTTTACCCGTTTTATCAATAACGAATGTCGTTCTCAAAAGTCCCTCCGTTATTTTACCCGATATGGATTTTTCACCCCAAACCCCGTACGCGTTGATTATTGCTTTGTCGGTATCCGCGATTAACCGGAAAGGAAGATCATTCTTTTGAATGAACTTTTCATGTGATTTTTCATCATCGGCACTCACACCAACTATTTCAAAGCCCATCTTTTTGAACATTTCGTAATTATCCCGGAGGTTGCAGGCCTCCTCAGTGCAACCGGTAGTATCATCCTTAGGATAAAAATAAAGCACGAGTCTTTTCCCCTTAAAATCTTTCAGAGCCACACGCTTTCCGTTTTCGTCAGTGCCTGAAAAATCAGGTGCAGCATCTCCTTCTTTCAGATGAGTCGTAGTTCGGGATTTCAATTTTGTTTGCAATTCGCCCATCGGTTTCGTCATTAGTACCGGACAAATATGAGAACTCCTTATCTTTTTAGCATTACATGCTTTTGATAAATAGTTATATCATTCTCACTTGAGTGCTGAGCTATTGCTTAAATTAGCCAACTCTAAAGATGGGCCGGAAATCTCATTCAACTAAACCAATCAAGCTTGAATATATTAAAGTTCATCATTCACAGCTCTCACCTTTCCCATGAGGAGATACTTAGTCCCTGGAAATGGTTAATAGGAGAAGACAAGGAAATTATGGTTATAACTAAAATGGGAGATTTAGTATTGAAAGACCCGTCACATAAACTTTATTTTCTTTCTACCTGCACTGGCAGCATGGAACACCTCTCCAATTATTCCAATGACTTTTTAAAAAACAGACTGTCTGCAGAACAATATTATGAAATATTTTTACCCGAGTTAATTGAAGAACTCGAACAAGATGGGAAACAGCTGAAGGAAGACGAGGTCTTTTCTTTTTTGAAACTGCCGATAATGGGCGGCAAAAATGAAATTTCCAACATTCACTGTACGAATGTTTACGAGCATTTTAATTCAACCGGAAGAATTCATAAGCAAATGGATGAATTAACAGAAGACTCCATTAAAATTGAATGAAAAATACAACAAAACTTAAAAACATCCTCCAGCTATATACCGTATCGTTGGACATCGACGAGGATACGAACTTTTATTTAACCATCTTAAATAAAAGAACCAGGAGCCCGGAGACATTTATAGATAAAAAATACTCCATTGTTATTGGAAAGGCATTCAGCCATATGATGAAAGAGATAAAAAAAATACAAAACAACACATGAAAAACATATTATTATTCTCCGGAAGCAACAGTTCCAAATCCGTCAACCAAAGTCTGATCGTAGCCATTTCAGGTTTATTGGAGAATGCCAATGTCACAGTTATTGACCTTCGTAATTTTTCGATGCCATTCTATTCTTCTGAAACAGAACAAACGGAAGGTATACCTGAAAATGCGGTAAAACTAAAACAACTCATCGATCAAACAGACGCTTTAGTAATAGCCGTTCCCGAACATAACGGCTCCATTCCTGCTTTTTTTAAGAACAGTATGGATTGGCTTTCAAGGGTAGAAAAAAAATACAAAATCTTAACGAACAAAGCGGTCTTCCTGCTCAGCGCTTCGCCATTCGGGGGCGGGGGCGGCTCGATTACACATGCCGAAACGATCTTAAAGCGCCTGGGAGCATCGATCGCCGGCAAGATCGTGGTCAACAAATTTCACGAACAATTACAGCCCGTCGATGGAAAATTTCAATTCAAAGATGAGCTGCTATTGAAGGAAATATCCGAAATAACAAACCGGTTAATGCAGTAGCGGCTATTTTTGTTAGCTTTGAACGTGTCAAAATTGTCTTATATCAGCTCCTTCATTTTATTTTCAGCAATTTTTCTTTTTAGTTGCACGCCTGAAAAAGGATTAGTGATAACACCCGAATTTCAAAAAGTAAAAGGAAGTTTTCCATGCGGGGAAGAAAACAGCGGAAATCTAATTTTGATCTGTGAAACCGGCTTCCTGAAGGACACATTAACATTGCTTTTAAACGACAAAACAATATATAGCTCTGTCATTTCCACAGAAGCTAAATCCAAAAGGGCATTAAATATTATTATTGAAAAAAAGAATGAGAACAAATCTATTCTTCGATTGAAAGTCAACAGGGAGGAATTCAGATTACGTTACAAAGAAAAATATTGCTACCTCCACCTGTATAAATCAAAAAAAGGGTACACAGCGATTGCCAATAACGCCGATACCGGATCAAAGTAGTTTTCTATTCACAGCAATAAATTACGATTTACCTGACAATGACTAATCTTTTGACGGATACCGCTTCACCGGTCGTGATGAGAAGTGAATAGAAACCATTCCCAAGATGGCTCGTATCAATAATCATTTTGTCCTGTTGTAACAGTTGTCTTTGTATGGACTTGCCGTTGATATCAAATACCTCCAAAATCGGATGCTCGCCCGATAAGCCGGGCGCGAGCGAAACAATAAAATAATCCCCACAGGGATTTGGAAAAATGCCAACGTCCCTGGTACCGGCCGATAATTCTTTCAGGCTTGATACGATATTGTTAACTTCCCGGACACGGTTATTACCCGCATCTGCAATGTATAAATTCCCGGCGGGGTCAAACGCTATACCAGAAGGAAGATTTAATTGAGCCAAGGTTGCCGGGAGATCATCTCCGCTATAACCCGATGTGCCATTTCCCGCTATGGTGATTATTATTCCTGAGGCGTTTATGACTTTACGAATAACATTATTGATATTATCTATAATGTATAAATTATTGTTTTTGTCCAAGGCAACTGCGTAGGGCATGTTTAATTGAGCTGAAAGGGCAGCAGAGCTGTCTCCGCTATAACCCGCAGAACCATTTCCTGCTACAGTGCTTATAATACCCGTTATCGCATCAACTCTGCGAATACGGTTATTCCCCCAGTCTGCTATGTATATATTTCCAAAAGCGTCTGAAACAACACCCGTTGGATAATTTAATTGAGAAACAATGGCTGCGGAGTCATCCCCGTTATAGCCTGCGATACTATCTCCGGCTACCGTTGTTATTTTTCCGGTACCAGCCGTCACCTTACGGATCACATTGTTCTCATTATCCGCTATAAACAGATTTCCGTATGAATCCAGCGAAATGCCATAAGGACTTCTAAATGTAGCATCAGTAGCCAAACCCCGATCTCCACTATACCCAAACAAGCCATTCCCGGCAACGGTAGTTATAATGCCCGAACCAGCATCCACCTTGCGAATTCGATTATTACTCAAATCGGAAATATATAAATTTCCTGACAGGTCTATTGCCAACGCAACGGGGGAATTTAATTCAGCCGCGACCGCCGGGCCCCCATCCCCCGAATAGCCGCCCACTCCTGTTCCGGCAACAGTAGTTAATAAACCTGTACTTTTTGTTATTTTCCGAATTCTGTTATTATCAAAATCCGCAATGTATATATCGCCCGAAGTATCAGTAGCCAGGCTTTGAGGACTGGCCAGTTCTGCCTGATTGGCCAGAATGTTATCTCCGTTATACCCCTGAACACTATCTCCGGCAATCGTTGTAATGATTTGGGCATTTACAGCAGGGCCGCCAAAGAATAAACAACCGAGTGACAATAGCAAACAAAACTTCACGAGTAAACTTTCCGCAAATTTTTTCGAGACAGAAACCGGAGTACCCTTTTCGATATGTATGTTCATCGATCCATCAAATTCTATTTTGTCAACCATTCTGATGGATGTTCCTATTCCGATGTTTAATTTTTGCAGGTATTTTAAAAAAGAAACGGAGGTATCCCTGACACCAACCACTTTGCAGATTTTGCCCGAATCCACATCCAGTAGTGTGAAACTAGATAAGCTGGGCATTTCCCCATTCGATTTAGGAATTGGGTCGCCATGGGGATCGTAGGGAGGAAAGCCCAGAAATTTATCCAGCCTATCGGCCAACTCGGCATGATGAACATGTTCCAGCTGTTCTGCAATAGCATGAACCTCGTCCCAGGTATACGCCAGGTTTTCAAACAAAAACACCTCCCATAACCGATGATTGCGAATGATCGAAAGAGCGGTCTTTTTCCCCTTATCCGTAAGTTTCACTCCCCTGCTCTTTTCATAATGTAACAGTTTTTTATCTCCCAGCTTTTTAAGCATATCGATCACAGAGGCGGGGTTATTCGTAAGAGCCTGAGCTATAGCAGTAGGACTGATCTTCTCGTTCCCCTGTTTTCCCAGGTTATAGATTACCTTAAGATAATTTTCTTCGGAAAGAGTGTGTGCCATATAATTTGCCTGGAAGAGGCTGCTCAAATTTATAATATAAACTTAGAACGACCCAAAAACAAATATACAATTTATCTTTTATTTATTAGTCGTGACTAATAAATAAAATTTGCTATGTCATATTATTTTAATACGTTTACACCTTATGAACAATTTCCCGATCGTAAAGGTTCCCTGGAAAGGAAGTTTTTGGAAAAAGTTCCTGGCTTTTTCCGGACCAGGCCTGATGATTGCCGCCGGATATATGGATCCGGGAAACTGGGCCACAGATATAGCCGGTGGTTCTAAATTCGGATATACCTTATTGTCCGTAATATTTATTTCCAATCTCTTCGCCATCCTGCTGCAACACCTTGCTTTAAAACTCGGAATAGCTACTGAGCGGGACCTTGCACAGGCATGCAGAGATCACTATTCTCCCATTACCAGTTTTTGCCTGTGGGTACTTTGCGAGATTGCCATTGCAGCCTGCGATCTTGCAGAGGTGATCGGATCTGCAATCGCACTGAACCTCTTGTTCGGTCTTCCACTGATAGCGGGCGTAGCATTCACTTCCCTGGACGTGCTGATCATTTTGTTTTTTCAATACAAAGGCTTCCGTTTCATTGAAAGCATTGTGGCGGCTCTCATCCTTATTATCGTCGGCACTTTTACCTTTGAGATAATCGCATCCCACCCTCAATTGTTCCCCATCTTAGACGGTCTGTTACCCAAACCTGAAATTATCAACAACCCTTCGATGCTCTATATTTCTATCGGCATCCTTGGCGCCACCGTGATGCCTCATAACTTGTACCTGCATTCAAGTATTATACAAACACGGGATTACCCAAGAACACAGGAAGGGAAAAAAACAGCCCTCCGGTTTGCCAATATCGACAGTGTAGTCGCACTGATGTTTGCATTTTTCATCAACGCAGCGATTTTGATCGTAGCCTCTGCAAGTTTCCATACAAGCGGCCACCAGGAAGTGGCCACTATTACGGATGCGCACAAGTTACTGACGCCCCTTTTGGGCGCCACTTTAGCAAGTGTCCTGTTTGCAGTTGCACTGCTTGCCTCCGGACAAAGTTCTACTTTAACAGGTACACTTGCCGGACAAATCGTAATGGAAGGATTTCTGAATATCCGCTTAAAACCCTGGTTACGCAGGCTTATCACACGAATGATCGCTGTGGTACCGGCATTTATAGTCACCCTGCTTTATGGAGAACATGGAACAGCCAATTTGTTGGTGCTAAGCCAGGTTATTCTATCCATGCAATTGAGTTTCGCGGTCATTCCGCTGGTCATTTTCACCAGTAATAAAGACCAGATGGGACCATTTGCAAACAAAAAGCCACTTCAAATAGTGGCCTGGAGCGTTTCAGCAATTATTCTCCTGCTCAATGTTTATTTGCTTTATACGATCTTATGAGCGAAGGGCTATTTCCCAACAGAAGCCATCAAGCGAAATCTCTGGGAACTGCCCAAAAGCTCATTTCTACTTTAGGCGTGTTTTAAGCCAAATCAAGGCTAAATCTATATCACTAAAGAGTTTGGTCGGCACAGGCGGTTTATAGAATTTGATGATGAAATTTACAATGAGACGACTACTGGTTGTGTTGACAACTATGGCCGAGGCTAATTGTAATAGGTAAGATTCCGGTTTCGCAGCAAGCTCCCTTGCTTCCCTGGTAATAGTACTCTCACCTCTTCCATCTACTAAAGCTACATAAGGCTTTCCGTCAGCCAGTTGAAGGGTTACTCCGAGGTTTTCCTTAATATCAGCTGGTTGTATATTGACATTTTCAAGTATCCTGCAAAGAATAATGTTATCAGCAAGCAAAGAATATTCGGCAGTTCTCGTTCTAATGGGATTCATGTGAAATGATCAATCTCGAATATAATTATTTTACTCCATTTAGCACTCATTTAAAGCTATTTATAAAAATATATGAGAAACTTCAACCAAACTGTTTCTTTACTCTCAGCAATAAAATGTGTGAATGTTGCAAAATAATTTTACGGTTATGTAACTCCCCAACGAGAATGTAATACAACCTTTGTCTTCCCGATTTATAATTAGTCACACTACTAAAACCACATTCAATGAAAGCATTAGTTTACCATGGTCCTGGAAAGAAAATCTGGGAAGAAAAACCAAAACCTACTATAAAAGAACAAACAGACGCAGTTGTAAAAATATTGAAAACAACAATTTGCGGGACAGATTTGCACATAATGAAGGGCGATTTGCCGGAGGTTACAGATGGAAGAATTATTGGGCATGAAGGTGTTGGCATTATAGATGAAGTTGGAAGTGCTGTAAGCAATTTTAAAAAGGGAGATCATGTCATTATTTCTTGTATCACCTCTTGTGGCAAATGTGAATATTGCAAAAAAGCAATGTACTCCCATTGTGAAAAAGGTGGCTGGATATTAGGATACCTAATTGATGGTTGTCAGGCAGAATATGTAAGGATTCCTTACGCAGACAATAGCCTATATCCAATACCAGCAGGTGCTGATGAAGAAGCTCTGGTAATGTTAAGCGATATTTTACCCACAGGTTTTGAATGCGGTGTATTAAATGGAAAAGTATCACCAGGTGATACAATAGCCATCGTAGGTTCCGGGCCAATAGGTATGGCTGCATTATTAACCTCTCAATTCTATTCTCCGGCCAACATAATTATGATTGATCAGGACGACAATCGCCTCGCAGTTTCAAAAACTTTCGGAGCAACTCATACGATCAATAGTGCGAAGGAAGATGCAGTTGAAAAAATAATGAGCCTGACAAATGGAAAAGGAGTTGATACGGCAATCGAAGCGGTTGGAGCAACAGCAACATTTGAATTGTGTGAGGAAATTGTTGCCGCGGGCGGTCATATAGCGAATATTGGAGTTCATGGAAAAAGTGTAACCCTGCACATGGAAACATTATGGTCTCGGAATATTACAATCACCACACGTCTCGTGGACGCCTCAACCACACCCATGCTTTTTAAAACTGTACAATCTGGCAAACTTGAACCCAAGAAACTCATTACTCACCATTTCAAACTGGACGAGATAGTTAAGGCGTATGATACATTTGGAAACGCTGCAAAAGAAAAGGCCCTGAAAGTGATACTGACAAGTTAGATCATGAAAAAAGTATTTGTATCAGGGTTAGTCGCGGGAGTGGCATTATTAATTTTCAGTGTTTTCGGATTGTACATAACTATCTGGCTGTTCCCTGGTCTTGCCTTGCAATACTTCGATCCCGCTTTTAATACGCAGTCGGATAGAATTATGCTTTTTTACATACATCCTTTTATAATAAGTTCAGCCCTATCCTGGTTTTGGTCCCGGTTTAAAGGTATTCTATCGGGTTCGTTTCTTACCCGTGGTATTGAATTCGGATTAACATATGCGCTGATTGCTACATTTCCAATGATGTGGCTCATTTATAGCGCGATGAATGTATCGCTGACTATGGTGGGCACCTGGTTTGCACTTGCCTTGGCCCAGGGTATTACCGCGGGATTAGTTTTCGAAAAAATGAATCCATGAACAAATGTCCTTCACTGATCGCAATTTTCATCCTTTTTATCTGCGCAACAGCTTCAGATAAAAGGACCTACACACTTTCTAAAGATTATACAGTTAGCATTAATGGTACGTCCAATCTTCACAACTGGAATGAAAAAGTTGGAATAGTATCAGGTGATGCCCTTATCAATCAAAATAGTGATGGCAGTTTTGATTTAGAAGCAATCAACATAAAAATGGATGTTCACTCCATTAAAAGCTCCGAGGGTTCTATAATGAATAACAATACCTATAAAGCCCTGAAAGCGGATGTGAATCCGCAAATTATCTTCACGCTGACGTTACCTGTTAAATCAATTCAACCCATATTAAATGATAAAATGATTACCGCAAAAGGCAACCTGAGTATAGCTGGTGCAAGCAAACCTGTTGACATGCAAGTAAAGATATTCATGCAGAAAAATGGGAAATTGGGATTCGAGGGATCTCAGACAATAAAAATGACCGATTATAGTATTGATCCCCCGGTGGCTCTTTTTGGAACGCTAAAGACTGGTAACGAAATCACAATCAACTTTAAAATAAATTTTGTAATAAAAACCAATCCGGCAAGTAATAGTTAACAACATTTTAAATAAAACAAGAATGAAAAAACCATTTAAACAAATCAGGCAGTTCACGACAGCAATAATGGTAGTTGGAGGTTTTATATCAAACGCACAAAACCAGGAAATGCAATACTTTCGTCCAAACAACAGTGATGGCGTAAATATGTTTGAAACAACCAAACAAGACAGCACTCCCTTCACAAAAATGAAAGTAAAAGTCGGAGGGAATTTTGAACAGGATTTTCAGGCCTTACGAGATCAGAACACTGCAGTACCGGTAATGTCAAAAACCGGAGTCATTGGCAATATTAACAGTCTTGTCCCCCTTACAGATGGATTTGATCTGGCAATGGCTAACCTCAATATTGACGCACAATTATCCGATGGCATAAGGGTAAACCTGACGGCTTACCTTGCATCCAGACACCACGAGGATACCTGGGTAAAGGGGGGATATGTTCAGATCGATAAATTGACAATCCTTCATAATCAATTTATAGATAAATTAATGAAGAATATCACCATAAAAATAGGTCAATACGATGTGGATTACGGTGACCAGCATTTTCGCAGATCAGACGGAGGAAGTACGTTGTTTAATCCTTTTATGGATAACTACATTATGGACGAATTTGCCACCGAAATTGGTGGTGAAATATACTATCATTCGAATTGCGGACTTTTTATTATGGGAGGCATAACAAATGGAGAGCTCGATCCAACAGTTCTCTCTGCAACAAAAATTGATTCAGCAACAGGAAAAACAAATCGCTACGCACCCGCTTTTCATGGCAAGATAGGCTATGACAGGCAAGTAAATAGGGATTTTCGCGTCAGAATAAGTGGTTCATTCTATTCTGATGCAAGTGCTAACAGTAATACCCTGTTCGGAGGAGACCGTACCGGATCACATTATTTCAATGTCATGTCCAATGCTACTGTAGCGGGTAATACGACACTCAATGATGCCAATGATTACAACCCTTTCTCAGGAAGGTACAATCCGGGTTTTAGTGAAGAAGTAATGACCACAATGGGCAATCTTTTCCTGAAATACAAAGGCTTGGAGTTTTTTGGGACATACGAAATAGCTTCCGGTAGAACAATTATAGAAACCACCTCACGTCAGGCCACTCAATTAGCAGCCGATCTTATTTACAGATTCCCAAGAGAAAAACAAAACTTTTGGGTAGGTTTCCGATATAACACTGTTACAGCAGCAATGCAAGGTATTGCCCAAAACATAACAATCCAACGCGAAGCAGGTTCCGTCGGCTGGTTTCTTACCAAAAATTTAATGTTGAAAGCAGAATATGTTAACCAGATATATATGAATTATCTAAATACAAATATACTCTCAGGAGGGCAATTCGAAGGTTGGATGGTAGAAGCAGCAATTGCCTTTTAATTTTCTTGGGGGAAATGCATTTAGACTATGAATAAACCTCATTCATCGGAATAAAATCCAAAACTATGGAATAAATGATACCTTCGGTCGTTATTTTGTCTTTATTTTTTATTCATTCTAAGCAGCCCATTTCCCTTCCTCCTTTGGATTTTCAAGTGGCTTCAACGGATATGTTTTCTAAATACAAAGACAAAAGACCAAATGTATTTTATAACTTTTTTCAAATAATTTAATCCATGAAACCTAAAGAAAAGCATATAATTCTTAATATACTTCTTGCAGATGATGACAAAGATGATCGCTTTTTCTTTAAGGAAGCGTTAGAGGAATTACCAATCGCTACTCATTTTAAATCTGTTAATGATGGTGAACGACTGATAAATTATCTTTCTGCAAATTCAGAACAACTTCCGGATGTTCTTTTTCTCGACCTCAACATGCCCCGAAAAAACGGTCATGAATGTCTTATAGAAATTAAAAGCAATAAAAAACTTCAAAAACTTCCGGTAGTAATATATTCCACTTCTCTTGACGACCAGATTGCCGACATTCTCTACAAAATCGGAGCATACTATTACATTCGAAAGACAGATTTGACAGAACTTAGAAAAACGCTCAATTATATTCTTACTAAGATTGTGGGGAAAAAATTTGAACAGCCTTCACGAGATAAATTTATTCTCAGTTTGCAAGAGGTATAAGTATTATTCATTAAGCGATAAAACCCAGGCCTGTGGCAAGAAAAAAATCATCTGTTCAAAAAAAACAATCTGACGCGCCCTATAAGGTCCAAAAAAAATCTTTTCCGGTGGTTGCCATTGGCGCCTCCACTGGGGGGCTGGAAGCCGTTTCAGCTTTATTGAAAAATTTGTCGGATGATACCGGAATGGCATATATTATTGTACAGCACCTCAATAAGGATCATAAAAGTTATCTCACTTCCATTTTATCGAAAATAACCAAAATGGACGTTCAGGAGATAGATGATATGGAACTTATTAAGCCAAATAATGTTTACGTAATTCCTTATAATAAAGGAATTACGGTAATGGACGGTCATATAAAATTGATTCCTCGGTCGAAAGACGGAAATGCCATTTCCATTGATATCCTTTTTTCCTCGTTGGCACTAACTCATAAAGAAAATGTCATTGGTGTGATTCTATCAGGTAATCTGCATGATGGCACCATTGGGTTAAAGGCAATTAAAGACGCCGGAGGCATGACTTTTGCTCAGGATGGTTCAGCGCAGGCACACAGCATGCCTCAATCTGCTATTGCATCGGGAGTGGTTGATTTTGTTTTATCACCACAGGAAATTGCACGTGAATTTATACGCTTTAGCAAAAGTGGATTTTTGAGGCGAGAGATTAAAAACGAGGTGGAAGACATGACCATTGAAGATAGTGATCCGGCTTTGAAGACCGTTCTGGACATCTTGCACAAAAAAATAAATGTTGATTTCGGAAGGTATAAAATAGCTACCATTAAAAGAAGGATTCAAAACAGGATGCTTCAATGCGGAGAAAAGACATTAAAGGGATATGCCAGGTTGTTATTAAAAAAGAGTCAGGAGGTCGATATACTTTACAAGGACTTACTTATTAATGTAACCAGATTTTTCAGGGATAAAGAAATTTTCCCGTATTTAAGAACAACAATACTTCCTAGAATTCTTAAAAGCAAAACAGCCGAAGAAACAATACGAATATGGGTACCTGCTTGTTCGACAGGAGAGGAAGTCTATACAATTGCTATGCTGATAATTGAATTGCAGGATAATAAAAGCAAAAAAAATCCCATACAGATTTTCGCCACTGATCTCAGTGACCAGGCTATACATGATGCCCGAATCGGTGAATATTCGCAAAGTGATGTAAAGCCCGTCAGCAAAGAACGTCTTAAGCGCTTTTTTGTGAAGACCAATAATCACTACAAAATAGTTAAAGAGATCAGGGAAATGTGTGTGTTTGCTCCGCACAATGTTCTGCGTGATCCGCCTTTTTTACGGTTGGATTTAATCAGTTGCCGAAATCTTCTTATTTATTTTGACCCGGTTGCCCAGAAAAAAGCACTGGCGCTTTTTTATTTTGCCTTGAATGAGGGGAAATATTTAATGATGGGGCAATCAGAAACTGTCGGAACATCTTCTCAGCTTTTTTCACGTGTAGATAATAGATTCGCAATTTTCTCCAAGAAAAAAAATGCAGGTTTACGTAAGGTGCCAGAACTGCTGCCTCATTTTCCACGGACGGCTATTACTCCAAAAAATATCAAGGTTGCATCGAAAAACACACACTTTAATTCAACAGAACTCGATAATGTTATCGATTCCACTCTTCTCTCCAATTATGTGCCGGCTTGTGCCATAATTAATAAGGATATGGAAATTCTTAAATTCAGAGGCTCCACATCTTTGTTTCTAAGGCATTCTTCAGGTAATGCCAGTTTGAATATTTTAAAAATGGTACGCCCTGAATTTGCTTTTGAATTGCGTTCCGTGATTCACAAAGCTATTAAAACAAAGAAGCCTGTCAGGAAATCGGATATTGAAATGAATTTTGATTCCACATTGAGGACAATAACTTTACAGGTACATCCTCTTGATATTGAATGGGAGGAGCCGATTCTCCTCATTGTTTTTACGATACAGGAGCCTGCGGATGATTATAGTCATAATGGTAAAGACTCAAATAATAATTCAACAGAAAAAAACCGGAAAATAAAAAAACTGGCAGAAGAATTGAATAGCGCGCATGCCGAAATGCATTCTATTATAGAAGCAAGGGAAACAGCTTACGAAGAATTGCAGGCTGCTAATGAAGAAATTGTTTCAACCAATGAAGAGTTTCAGAGCCTGAATGAAGAACTTGAAACCTCCAAGGAAGAAATTGAAGCAACTAATGAAGAGCTTACTTCTACAAATGAAGAATTACAAACACGGAACGAGCAACTTACGGAAACTTATAACTTTGCCATTGCCATTGCAGCGACAATGCATGAGCCCTTTCTCATCCTTGGAAAAGACCTTCGGATAAAATCAGCCAATAAAGCGTTCTATAAAAAATTCATGGTTCTCCAAAAAGACACGGAGGGAAATCTGTTGTATGAATTAGGTAATCACCAATGGGATATTCCACGTCTGCGCGAACTTTTGGAAAGTATTATTCAAAAAGATAATTACTTCAACGATTATGAAATTACCCATTTTTTTCCCGGAATAGGTAAGAAAACAATGTTGCTCAATGCAAAACGAATTGTACAGAAATCTCAAAACGAGCAATTGATTTTGCTTGCTTTTACCGATATAACAGAGAGTACACGCAAACGGAAAGCAGAAAAAAAGGGATTGGAAAATATTATCAATGAACGAACATCTGAATTGGATGAAAGTTATAAAACTCTTGAAGAAAAGAATACTTTTCTGGAAAAAATGAATAAGGAATTGGAAACATTCACTTTTATTTCGAGCCACGATTTGCAGGAACCTTTACGTAAAATAAAAAACTTTTCAGATTCTATAATCCGGGATGAAAAGGAAAATTTATCAGAAAAAGGGAAGGATTATTTGAATAGAATGATGGACACGGTTAAAAGAATGCAGATGCTCATTGAAGATTTACTTGCTTATTCACGTGTAAAGAATGGAGCACATAATTTCGAAAACACAACTCTCACTGAAATTGTTAAAGAAGTTATAGCGGATTTTAAGGAAACTTTGATAGAAAAAAAAGCAACTATCAAAGTCGATGGACTTTGCAATGCAAACATTATTCGCTTCCAGTTCCGTCAGATCATACAAAATCTTATCAGCAACTCTCTAAAGTTTTCATATCCTAAACGATTTCCACGTATAACGATAAAGTGCGAAATTAAATCAGGAAGCATATTAAATATAAAAGATCTCTTACCTGAAGTCAACTATTGTCACTTAACTGTTAGCGACAACGGTATCGGTTTCGACCCACAGTATAAGGATCGGATTTTTGAAGTATTCCAACGCCTTCACGAGTTTGATAAATATAAAGGTACAGGTATTGGACTTGCTATTTGTAAACGAATTGTTGAAAACCACAAAGGCGTTATTACCGCAACAGGTAAATTAAATAAGGGCACTCGGATTGATATTTACATTCCCGCTTCATTGTGAGCCATTTTACAGGCATTTTATAAAATCGGCACAAATGAGTGAATTATATAATTCTTTATTACTGGAAATATAAGGCTTTATCCATATTATAGATATACCTTAGTCGGCACAGGTTCTTTACTTAAAGCATTTTAATGCATTGAAATAAATTGGACAAAAAGAAATCAGATGAATTAATTTTTGCCAATAAGGAGCTTGCTTTTCAGAATGAGGAGAAGGAGAAACGAGCCGCAGAATTAAGTATAGCCAATAAAGAACTCGCGTTTCAAAATGAGGAGAAAGAAAAACGTGCTAACGAGTTAAGCATAGCTAATAAAGAATTGGCGTTTCAAAATAAGGAAAAAGAAAAACGCGCTGCAGAGTTAGTCATTGCAAATCATGAACTTGCCTTTCAAAACGAAGAAAAAGAAGAACGTGCTGCTGAGTTAATTATTGCCAACAAAGAACTAGCCATTGAAAACCAAAGGAAGGAAAAACGAGCTGCAGAGCTGAGCATTGCCAATACAGAACTTAGTTTTCAAAATAAGGAGAAAGAAAAACGAGCTGCTGAATTGGGTCTGGCGAATATAGAATTGGTCTTTCAAAACGAAGAGAAAGGCAAACGGGCGGCGGAACTAATAATTGCTAATAAAGAACTGGCTTTTCAGAATATTGAGAAAGAAAAACGCGCTGCCGAATTAAAAATTGCAAATAAAGAACTTGCCTTTCAAAATAAGGAAAAGGAAAGAAGGGCCGGAGAATTAGGCATTGCCAACATAGAACTTGCTTTTCAAAACGAAGAGAAGGAAAAGAGAGCGGCGGAGTTGATAATTGCAAATAACGAATTGGCCTTTCAAAACGAGGAGAAAATAGACCGAACGGCCCAACTGGAAGCCGTTAATAAAGAGTTGGAATCATTCTCCTATTCCGTATCTCATGATTTACGGGCTCCACTCCGCGCAATACTTGGATATGCGCAGATGCATAAAGATAAATATGAAAGCCTACTGGATACTGAAGCAAAGCGGTTGATGGGTAATATCATTGGCAATGCAAAAAAAATGGGGCAGCTAATTGATGACCTTCTCACCTTTTCGCGCCTTGGACGCAAAGAATTGGTTAAGATCAAAATTCTGATGAATGAAATGGTGGAGAATATCTGTCACGAATTTCGAAATGGAGAAGGTCACACTAAAATTGAATTCCGTATTCAACCCCTAATCCCTGCTCAGGCAGACAGCGTTGCAATAAAACAAGTTTGGGTAAACCTTATTTCAAATGCTATTAAATACTCCGGATTTAAAGAAAAACCAATTATTGAAATTGGCTCTGAAATAAAAGGCGATGAAATAATTTATTATATAAAGGATAACGGTGCCGGTTTCGACATGCGGTATATAAACAAACTTTTTGGAGTATTTCAGCGCCTTCATTCTGAAGATGAATTTGAGGGAACCGGGGTAGGGTTGGCCATTGTTCAAAGGATTATTACCAAACATGGCGGAAGAGTATGGGCGGAAGGAAAAGTAAACGAAGGAGCAGTATTTTATTTCACATTGATTAAGTCTTAAATTCATGAACAGAGAAGTGCAAATTTTATTGGTTGAAGACAACGCCAGCGACGCTGAAATGACTATCACTGCGTTACAGAAGAACAATTTAGCTGACAAACTTCTGCATATAAAAGATGGTGCAGCGGCATTGGATTTCATTTTCGCCGAAGGAAAATGGTCAGAAAGACAAATAGAGAATAAGCCCAAGCTGATTCTTCTTGATCTAAAAATGCCCAAGATAAATGGCATTGAGGTCCTTCAGAGAATAAAATCAGATGAAAGAACCAAAGGAATCCCGGTTGTCGTACTCACTTCTTCAAAGGAAGACCCCGATATAAAAAAATGTTATGAACTTGGTGTAAACAGTTACGTTGTAAAGCCAGTCGACTTTATTGAATTTCAGACGGTTATTACCGAGTTGGGTCTTTTCTGGATGATCGTTAACCAAACACCTTGACAAACAACCCATTGAATACCAAAACCAAAATTTTAATTGTAGAGCATGACGCAAATGATATTGAGCTTCTGCAATACGAATTAAAAATGGGAGGAATCAATTTTACATCAGAAATTGTTAAAAATGAGAGGGATTACGGCATTGCTCTTAAAGATTTTGAACCAGATGTTATATTGTCTGACTACTCTCTTCCATCCTTTGACGGACTTACCGCCCTTAAAATACGCGAACAGACAGCTCCCGATACTCCATTTATTTTTGTATCAGGAACAATTGGGGAGGAAAAATCCATTGAGCTGATTAAGAATGGTTTGACTGATTATGTATTAAAAGACAGATTGTTCACTTTGAACACCAAAGTACTACGAGCATTAAAGGATTCAAAAGAAAATAAACAAAAGAAGAAAACAGCTTTTGATCTTGCACAAAGTGAAAAACAGCTTGCAAAGGCACAACAGGTGGCTCATTTTGGAAGCTGGGAATTAGTATTCTCCTCCAAAGTTCTTCTATTGTCTGATGAAGCGTGCAGAATATATGGCATCCCCCTAGGTCAAAACCGGCAATCCATCGAAACCTTGTTATCATTTATTCATCCCGATGATGCAGTTTCCTCACAAAGGAAAACAAAAGAAGCTTTTGATACATTAACTGATTCCGGCTTTAATTTCAGGTTCATTCGCACGGATGGTATTATTAGACACGGTTATGCCGAATGGAAATTTGAGTACAACAAAAGAAGGAAGCCCGTTCGTTTATATGGAACTATACAGGATATTACGGAACGCAGGGAAACAGAGGAGAAAATAAGTAAAGCTAATCGTCTGTACGCTTTTATTAACCAGATCAATCAGAATATTGTTCATATAAAAAGTGAAAAAGAACTTTTCGGTAATTCATGCGCAATAGCGATTGAGTTCGGCAGATTAAAGATGGCGTGGATAGGGCTGTTTTACAATGAGCAGAAAAAAATAATTCTTATTAATCAATGTGGTGTACCAGATGAAGAAATCAAATTATTTACCAGAGTTTCCCTTCAAAATAAAGGTCCGCAAAGCCATGTTTTAGAAACGGGTATGCACTATATCTGCAATGATATAGAAAATGACCCCCAATTGGAAAACTGGAAGTTATTTGCCTCAAAGTATGGTATCCGATCCTGCATGGTATTACCAATTAGAAAATCAGGAATTATTATTGGCACCTTTAACCTGTATGCTGCCGAACTCGATTTTGCCACCAAAGAAGAAATTGAATTGCTTGTAGAAATGTCGGAGGACATTTCTTTGACCATTGACACGTTTGCAAATGCGAAAATACAAAAGGAAACAGAAAAGCTGGTAGCTCAAAATGAAAAGCTGTTTCGTTCCCTGATCGAAAAAAGCAGCGACATAAAAATACTTTCTAATGAAGAAGGGAAAATAATTTATGTAAGCCCTTCTATTACAAAAATACTCGGATATGTTTCGGCGGAGTTTCTAAGTATTCCACTATTCAAAATTATTCATCCGGAGGACATGGAAGGATATTTAGAGAAAAGGAATAAAATTCTGCTCAATCCAGGTCAATCATTCTATGCTCAGCTAAGGTTTTTGCATAAAAATGGCAACTGGATTATGTGCGAAGGTAATATTACCAATATGCTTCGTGAACCCGGAATACATGCTTTGGTATCAAATTTCAGTGATATTTCCGAAATAAAAAAAATGGAAACCCAGCGAAAATTTGATGAAAACAATTTGAATGCTTTGATCAATAACACAAAGGATTTAATGTGGAGCGTAGATAAAAATTTTAATTTAATTACATCAAATAAGCCATTTGACATAATGGGCGAGCTTTCTTTTGGCAAAACAATCTCAAAAGGAAGCAATGTTCTTTCATCATCTTACACTATAGAAATGCTTAATCACTTTAAGCAATTATATGGGAGGGCATTTGTGGGGGAAGTTTTTACAGAAATTGAGCACTTCGACTCGCCAGTTGAACTGTGGACAGAGATTTCGTATTCTCCTATCAAAGAGGATAAAGGTGTTGTTGGAGCTGCATGTCATTCCAGAGACATAACTGAAAGAAAAAGGACGGAACAGTTGCTCCGAAAAAGTGAGGAATTTAACCGAGGGGTTCTGCATTCCTTGAGTTCTCATATCGCTGTGATAAATGCAGCCGGAACTATTGTGGCGGTGAACGAGGCATGGAATCAATTTGCATTACAAAATGGAGAAACGGCTTTACAGCGCACAGGAGAGGGAAGTAATTATTTTGACGTATGCATTAAATCAGCCGGAGAGGGTGATGGAATTGCCGCGAAAGCATTACAGGGAATAAAGGAAGTAATGGATCAAAGAAAGAGCATATTTTATCTTGAATATCCTTGTCATTCTCCCAATGAGCAAAGATGGTTTGTCTTAAGAGTGATGAAATTTGAAAGTGATTTGCCAATGGTTGTTGTGGCTCACGAAGACATAACAGAACTAAAAAGAGTCCAGCAGGAGAGAGACAATACCTTGACTGAACTTGAACATAGGGTCGATTCACGAACCAAAGAACTTGTTGATAAAAACAGAAGTATTACGGATAGCATTAATTATGCCAAGCGGATTCAGGTTGGACTCATGTCCAATTCCAGACAATTGGCAGAAATATTTTCTAAATCATTTATACTCTTTCTTCCACGGGATATTGTTAGTGGCGATTTCTTCTGGTGCTTTCAAAGACGCAGTAAAAAATTCATTGTAGTAGCAGATTGCACTGGACATGGAGTACCTGCGGCATTGATGTCAATTATCGGGAATAACTTGCTTAACCATATCGTTATAGATGAACATATAGAAAATCCATCAGAAATTTTAGAATTATTAGATAGCAGGCTTTCAGAAGCAGTTAGGGGAGACGTCCAGGAAGTTAAAGATGGAATGGATATAGCCTTATGTGTGGTGGACACTTATTTTAATGAAGTGTATTTCGCAGGAGCTTACCGCCCCCTGTTCCTTTCGGATGGAGATGGAAAAATTAAAGAGTTACCTTCCGAGCGTTTTTCAATTGGCGGGGTGATAGAAGCGGTTGAAAGAAAATTTGAAACTAAACGATTTCCCATTATCCCCGGACAACATATTTACCTAAGCTCGGATGGTTATTATTCTCAGTTCGGAGGAGCTAATGATAAGAAGTTTATGAAATCACGATTTAAAAACCTACTTCAGCAGATTGAGTCTAATCCTATAGACGAGCAAAAAGAAAAACTGCAGGCTACATTGACTGAATGGATGGGCACCAATGAACAGGTTGATGATGTGATGGTGGTGGGTATTGAACTATAATTACAAATGTCCTTATGGACAGGAAATAAAAACTAAAATCGTACTTCAATAATAACCTATGGAATGGTTCAAGTTCAAGCTTGAGTTATGAACATATTAACACATTTCAACAAAAGAAAAAAAGAAGCAAAAAAAGAAAAATGAACTACATAACAATATAACTTTGATTAATTCCCTGTCCTACAGATAGGGTACATTATACTAAAGTGCTTCACTTTCGCAAGTAAAAGCAAACGTGCAATTTTGGATAATCTTTAGGTTAATAAAAATGAAAGGTAAGGCAACAAAACTTTTAGGAAGATTTTATGCGGGTTTTATTACTCCACTATCATTTTTCCAACAGACAATGGCTCTCCGTCTTGATTTATTAATCTATACATATAAAGGCCTTTAGCGTAACCATCAAGATTTATAGAGCTTACATCGACAGTTAGCAGAGAAGCAAAGGTTTCTTGTCCCGCAAGGTTATATATATGTAGATAAGAGGGTCCAGATGCATTTGTCAACTTTAATGTGAACAAACCATTACTTGGGTTGGGATAAACTGCAAATACAACAGTATGTTTATTTTCATCAATACTTCCTGCTGGATTCACCGAAACGCAGCCTGTGTCAGAAATCAACGCGATGCTGACTATCGCCGTTTTGCTATTGTATGATCCTGTCAATAACATTGAAGCTCCGAAACTTGCTGTGCCAGTGAATAGATTATAAGTAGAAGTAGTTGTATCCGTTTTAAAAAGACAAGACGATATATTTTCTCCCATAGAATCGGTCTTTATTATTCCGATTTGAGATCCTGGAACGATTGAGTTATTGGAAAGTCTGACTCCAATATTTCCGACCGGACCATCACCAACTATTAAGTATCCCTTATCTTTCGACTCAACCACATCCACACCATTCAGCTGCATATTTCGAATCCATAACAACTCTCCGTTGGATCCAACTTTTAACAGGCTATTTGAGAAGTATGAATCATTTGAAGCAGTTACAAAAACATAAGTACTATCCAATGCCCTTTTCAAATTAATATGGCCAAACGCGGAATTGACCGGAAACCGCCTGGTCCAAATAATATTTCCGGCAAAGTCCGTTTTAATTAAATAAGTGTTTCCCGTAGTTGTAGGAAAAGCATTGGCTCCTTGGTATAAACTAACTATTCCATCATTCGCCAATTGTACGCCTTGTCCCCAAAATTCACTATAATTACTATTCGAAACATTAAATGTTTTACACCATGAAATAACACCTTTAGATGTTAATTTTAACAGATAACCAGTAGGATAATTCAAACTATTATAATCACCAATTAATACATAACCGCTATCAGGAGTTTGCTTTACAGAATAGCATTCATTTGCAGAACTATCAAAAATCTCCGTCCACTGGAGATTTCCAGCTGAATTGAGCTTAATAATTGCGCTATTCTTATTTACTACTTGTGCCGAAATGACATATCCATTATCGTAAGTCTGCTGAATTGAATAAGCCGTTCCGTCATAGCCAATATCCACCGATTGGGTCCAAAGGGTATCGCCTTTTGAATTTATCTTGATACAAAACACATCCGAATACAAGGAATCTAATCTCTTTGGTATTTTTCCAACAATTACAAAACAAGAATCCCTTGTGACTGCAATACTATTAAAAGAAACACCACTATTATAAGCGAGTTTATTTGTTCCAATACTTTTGTTCCACAGCGGCTTTCCCGATGAATCAAGTTTCATAATAAGGCCCAAAGTGTCTGACTGGCCCACAACGATATAACCATTGTCTAAGGTCTGAACAACGCTGCTAGCAGAGAAGCCATATGCGTAATTGCTCACATGACTAATAACTTTTGAAAACGTATTTTGGGCTTGAATAAGAGTGATGAAACTCAGGTTGAAAAAGCTCCAAATAAAGAGTTTGTATGTTTTTTTCATGAGTCTATTGTATATATCTGTTTATATCTTTAAAATTAGTAAAATGGATTGATATTACGCATAAACTGTGAACTACTTCAAGAACCGAAGGTAAAATGCCGCGAACACCAAGACAATTCCTATGTTGACAAGCAGTCGTGCCCAGAAATGATCTCTAAAAAAAAGGAAATCTACCCCAAATATGATGACTACCATTACAACAATGAAGACTATATACACCCACATGGAATATTTATACATATCAATTTTTAGGTATGCTTCCCATATTAAATTGTTGATAAAATTTCGTCAAGCCAAATTGAACAGAAAAAAGCGCAGGAGGATTACATAACTTTTCTTAAAGATTACATGTTTCACAGATAAGCCAATTTTTTACTTCACATAATAGGTATAAACCCTGATAAAAACGAGTATCTTTAAGGACTTTATCATAACTAATTCTTATAACACAAACATGAAAATAAGCGGAAACACAATTTTAATTACAGGCGGCGCCAGTGGCATTGGTTACGAGATGGCAAAAGAATTCATCAAAAGGAAGAACACCGTTATTGTTACCGGGCGTAATGAGCAAAAATTGCAAAAGGCAAAAAAGGAGTTAAACGGGCTTATTACTTTCAAGAGTGATGTGAGTAATCCAAATGATGTAAAAGAACTTTATGATCAGGTTGCGAAAGACTACCCTGAACTTAATATTCTAATCAACAATGCGGGTGTAATGTATACTATCGATTTGCAAAAACATAAATTGTCTGCGACAGATCTGACAAAAGAAATAGATAATAATGTAAAAGGAACTATATGGATGAATGATGCCTTTATTTCATTGTTAAAGAAAAACAAAAATACGGCAACAGTCACAGTTTCATCAGGTTTAGCTTTCGTTCCATTAGCGATCTCACCGATTTATTGCGCTTCCAAAGCTGCTCTACATTCGTACACCTTATCCCTTAGAGAACAACTAAGGAATACAGATATAAAAGTCTTTGAATTGGCACCTCCGGCAACCGAAACGGAGTTGCTCAAAAATTTTAAGGAGTCTGATATGAAGGGAATATCCCTTATGTCTGTCCAAAATATGGTTGCTGGTTTTATGAAGGGATTTGAGAATGACACGTATGAAATATGTCCGGGGCAATCGAGTCAGTTGAGATTTATGAGCCGGTTTTTTCCATCCTTCATTTTAAAACAATTGAGCAAACCTGTGGCAGCAATGCATGCAAACTAAGAATTTCTCTGTTCGTAGTGAAAGATGAATTCGTCTAATACCCATTTCCTCAATCTCCTATAATTTTCTGGTCTCTCCTGACGAAAGGTTGATGCCAGGAATGAGAATTGCTATAAATATGGGAATAAAACGCTTCAGGAGTAGATTAAAAATCTAACGGTTCCCGGCTGGTATGGCGAATTCTCAAAATATAAATTACGTCACCATCTATGTAATAGGAAATCCTGTAGCTATAAACAATACAGGCCCGAAAATTCTCGTCATTGTTTTCTTAAAACGATCCAAGGGATGAGCTGTTGAGTAATGATCGATTTTTAAACTTTCGATTTCATCTAAAATAGCATTACCGACAATAGAGGCAGCTATTTCAGATTCTTCGTATAAGTCTTCGAGTATCTCATCGAAATGTATAGATGCCTCCCTGTTCCACTCAAGCTTTATTTTCTTTTTAGCCACTTCCTGCTCTGTTTTACAACTTCATCGTGGCTAATGCTCTTTCCCTGCTTAACCTCTTTCAGAGCCAATTCGATTTCAGTATTGTATTTTTCCACGCTGACCCGTTTTTCCTTTGGGTCAACGTGCAGAATACTTTTTATCATATCTAAAACCAGTGCCTGTTGACGGGCAGACAATAAGGGCAAATATGTACTTAATTCCTTTTTTACGGTTGCAGAAATCATGAGATTTACGTTTTGTTTATCACAAAAATAAGCATAAATATCTGCATTTTAAGTTGGTTACAATTTGTAACCAGTTGGGTCATAATTACTATTCCCGGAACCTTAGTCAAATTTGCCCGAGGTTTTTATTTCTTCCCGTTTTCATCTATACTTGCCGGATGGGAACTTTAGTAAATGAACCAATCGCACAACCAGATCACAAAACCTCAAAAACAACCCGGAAAACTTACGATACGGGTGTCTTAATATATCAAGAACACGAAAATTTATATGGGTTGCAATCATTGAAATTGCAAAATAAAAATATGAAATCACTAACAATAAAACGACCGGAATGTCAATTACTGTGAGCTCAAAAGGTTCAAGTCCAACTCAAACCTGAACTTTTCAACTTATCAAGAGTTCTTTTTTTATCAGATCAATCACTTCCGAAACTCCCTCACAAATGTTTATTTGCTTTACACAATCCTGTGAGCGAAAAAGAGCGAGATCTATTGTATGACAAGCCGTCTGCTGATAACCTGACCGGGCATTGAAACCTGCAAAAGGTAGATGCCATTACTTACACCCGAAATATGTATACTCAAGTTCGCATCACTTTGATCAGGATATAAAACCTGAGTATACGCTTCCCTTCCCAACAGGTCGGCTATTTTCAAAAGTGTATACCCATTTCCTGCCAGGTGCACGGTCATCTGGCCACTGCTCGGGTTTGGGAAAACAGAGATACCCTTGTCATTTTTAAATGTGTTTATTCCTGTCGTAATAATAGTATGCTTGCTGTAATAAGAATAAGTGCTATCCAAGTTGATCCATGAACTGTGGTAATTGCTCCAGGATTTGCTCGACGAACTTATGTTATTATTGTTCACATCATAAGTATGGAGGTATTGAGAGTAATTCACCCATACATTATTACTCCATACCAGGTATGTGACACTCGTCTGGTTATTATTTGCATCATACGTATAGAGGGTTTGATTGTAATTCTCCCATGCATTATTACGCCATGACTGATATATTATACTTGTCTTGTTGTTTTTTGAATCATAGGTTGAAAGATTTTGATTAGAATTCACCCATACATAATTATTCAATAACTGAATCATTTGACTTGTCTGGTTATGGTTTGCATCATAGGTATAGAAGGATTGATTTACATCCTGCCATCCGGCTCCTATCCATTCCTGGTATATTAGAATTGTATCGTTATTGTTTGCATCGTAGGCATAGACGTTTCGATTAGAATTATCCCATTCTCCGTTTGTCCAATTTTGTTTTGTTTGAGTTGTCTTGTTATTATTTGCGTCATAGGTGGAGAGGTACAGACCTCCATTCACCCATACGCCATTTGTCCAATTCTGTTGAAGTTGACTTGTCTGGTTATTGTTTGCATCGTAGGTATTGAGAGTTTGAAAGGAATTCACCAACGAATCACCCATTGGGTTTTTTATTAGGAAACCAGTCACGTTATTATTGGCATCGTAGGTATAAAGGTATTGATTGGTGCTCTCCAATACACCATTTATCCAACTCTGGTCTAGTTCATTTGTCATCTTATTATCAGCATTGTAGGCATAGATCATTTGATAACCATTCACCCACGAGCCGCTTGTCCATCCTTGCGCTAGTACATTCGTTGTGTTATTATTTGCATCATAAGTATAGAGATCTCTAACTCCCTTTACCCATTCCCCGTTTATCCAGCTTTCACTTATTCCACTTATTTTGTTGTTTCTTGCATCATAGGTAATACCCACATTCCTGGCTGAAAAATTCCACCTATGGTAAATGGTATCCCATAACCATGAATAACTACTATCTAATAAGCTGGCGAACCCCTGCGCAGCAAGGCGGCTATTAGAATTTGTTGATTTATTTTTAAGCTGGGCAAACCCTGAACTTATTAAAGTAATAAAGATCAAGGATGTTAAAAGTAGTCTTCCTGTTTTCATAGTTTTATTTTATTCATTGCTTCCTTCCGTTTGCTATCGTCCAATCATCTCCTCTTAGACCCTCATTTACTGATAGATCTATTTACGATAAAATTATGTATTTGGTTTCCACTTGTCAATTAATTCTACCCTCAATATTAAACTCCTATCTATAGGTCATCATTTCATTAATAGGATAAATGTATTATTATAGCAATTATGTGCAACTTTATTGCAAATTAACATTAAACTCCTATAATTTAATTTAGCAGGGGGTGGAGATTTGAGAGTGAACTGTTTTTATTGAAACTCCCTCACAAACGCATACAAATTAAACCCGGGCTTACCGGATTCCACTTCGATCATTTTTTGTAAATTCCCTTTCTGCACATCCTTCATGCGTTTATTCTGAATCAGGCGGTAAGCCTTCTCCGTTAATAAAAAAGACCGTTTACTGTTTATTTTATGTTGATGTATTTCTCCGATCGCTTGAATAAGTTCAGCCGTTCCTTCACCGCTGACGGCAACGGCCCGTATAACAGGAGTTGCCACTTCGTCTTCCTTTCCAAGGCGGGAATGAACCAGCGTAAGAATATTTTTCACGAAAGCGGAAGCACCCGCACGATCCGATTTATTCACGACAAAAATATCCGCAATTTCCATCACTCCGGATTTGATGGTCTGCACCTCATCTCCCGACTCAGGCACAAGCACCAGTATTGTAAGATCCGCCAGGCCCACAATTTCAATTTCACTTTGCCCCACGCCAACCGTCTCCACAAACAGGTAATCAAAATCAAATCCCTTCATCACATCCACTACTTCCAGAATTTTAGCCGATAAGCCACCCAATGAACCACGGGTGGCCAGGGAACGAATAAACACATCCTCATTGGTAAAATGCTCCGCCATACGCAGACGATCCCCCAATAAGGAACCATAATTAAACGGAGAAGTTGGATCAATCGCAATAATTCCGATCTTTTTATTGTCAGCGGTCAGCATTTTAATCACGGAATTAATTAGCGTACTCTTCCCCGCACCGGGAGGCCCGGTAATACCAATAACAGGAATCGTATTTTTTTGCGGAAGGGAATAAAGTAACTCTTCGTAACCCTCCAATTCATTTTCCACAATGGTAATGCAACGCGCCAGGGCTTTTTTATCGCCCTGCCCCAAGCCCGCAAGAAGTTGCTCGATTTTTTCGCTCATCCCCACAAAGATACTTAAGCATAGCAAATAATCGTAATTTTACAGACATGCTTCCCCTGTCAGTTGTAATCATTACGCACAATGAAGAACGGAACATCGCCCGCTGTCTCGATTCCGTAAAATCCATTGCCGACGACATTGTAGTGGTTGATTCTTTTTCGACCGATAGCACGCGTAAAATCTGTGAACGTTATCCGGTGAATTTCATTACCCACTCCTGGGAAGGTTATTCCCTCACCAAAAATTTCGCGAATAATTCAGCAAAATACAATTGGATTTTATCCCTGGATGCCGACGAAGCCTTGTCGGCAGAATTAGCACAATCCATTGAAAAACTGAAACAAGGCGATCAACTGCTTACCTGCGAATTCGATCGCATGACCAATTATTGCGGCAAATGGATCCGGCATTGCGGATGGTATCCGGACACAAAAATCAGGATATTCGATCGCACGATTGCGCACTGGGAAGGAGTGATCCACGAAAAATTAAACTTCACAAAAAACACTCCGGTCGTTCACCTCGCAGGCGACTGCCTCCATTATAGCTATTACGACAAAGCCCAGCACCTGCAGCAAGCAGACAAGTTTACAACGATTGCTGCAAAACACTTTTATTCCCAGGGGAATAAAAATCCGGCGTACAAATTATACCTGAGCCCCCTTCTTAAATTCATCCAAAGCTACTTCCTGCAATTGGGATTCCTGGATGGGACAGCAGGATTCCAGGTCTGCCGGATCTCCGCCTTTGCAAGCTATCTGAAATACAAAAAAATAAACGAACTCTCTCAAACCAAGGGAAAATTTGTCAGCTAACCTTGCCATTAAACGTATTCTGATCAGTCGTACCGATGCGATTGGAGACGTCATACTGACACTCCCGCTGTGTGGCCTGCTAAAAAAATATTATCCTGCGGCTCAGCTGCTGTTCCTGGGGCGCAGCTATACACAGCCTGTCATCAACTGTTGCGAGTATGTGGACGAATTTGTCAATGCGGATAAGCTGCTAAAGCAACCAAAAAAGCAAGCACTTATCGAACTGGCAGGGTTAAATGCAGATGTTATTATTCATGTCTTTCCTCACAAAGAAATTGCACGGCTGGCGAAACAGATCGGTATTAAGTACAGGATAGGCACCACCAATCGCATTTTCCATTGGAGCACTGTAAATAAATTAGTCCGGCTGAGCAGGAAAAACTCCAGCTTACACGAATCTCAGCTCAATTGTAAATTACTCGAACCACTGGGTATTTACGAAATACCCAGCCTGCAGGAAATGTCAGTATACACCGGGTTTTCAAAAATCCCTGCATTACCTGAAAATAGTGCAAAGCTCCTCAGCAACAATAAGATCAATGTGATCCTCCACCCAAAATCAAATGCCAGTGCCCGGGAATGGAGTCTTGACAATTACAAAAAGCTGATCGATTTATTATCCCCTGAATATTACCAGGTATTTATCAGTGGAACCGATACCGAAAAAACAGGGCTTTCCGATTGGATAAAAACCTTGCCGGCCACTGTAATAGATGTTTCAGGAAGGTTTAGCTTAAAGGAATTTATCGCCTTCATCAGCCAGGCAGACTATTTAGTCGCAGCAAGTACCGGCCCTCTGCACATTGCAGCGGCGGCAAAGGTCGGCGCCATCGGATTATTTCCCAACATAAGGCCCATGCACCCTGGCCGCTGGAAACCGATAGGTCCGAAAGCATTTGCGTTGAGTACGGATAAAAAATGCAGCGATTGCCGTAAAAATCCCCAGCAATGCCATTGCATAAACGAGATTAGTCCTGCCGGAGTTGCGGACCGGATGAAGGCCTGGCGAACAATAAAATAGCATTAAAAAAGGCATAAAAAGTCACACCTGCTTGAGACTCAAGCGTATCCTCCATAAACAAGGATAAAAAGAAAATGATAAAAAATACCGCATAAAAATAATCGAAAATCTTTTTCATTTTTACCATCGGGTAAATCAGGGCAGTTAAAAACCACAGCAAACCGATAAACCCAAACGCGACGGTGATAGATAAAAACTGATTATGCGAACGCAGGCGATGTGGTAGATCCAGGGAAGAATTAATCTGCTGGTATTGCCGGTCAAAAGCATCCTTCACATCTCCTGTTCCGACACCAAGAATTGGATGTGCCTGAATGATCCCAAGAGCTGCCCTCCAGAATTCCAATCGCATAACAGTTGAATGACCGTTCGGACTTGCTCCCATCAGATAACCCTTAAACTCCCAAAACGTTTCCATCAAACGAACAGTGAGCCTTGGTTTTCCAATATAATTGACATTCCCTACACCTTTCTCAATTGATTTTATTTCCTCCTTACTCAGCGATTGAACGGCAGCAGCATCCTTGCGCAAACCCTTGGATGCTAAATAGCGTATCAGGGTATATTTAACAAAATCCCCTTTCTTGTTCCGACCTTCAAAATCAACAGCCGAACGTTCATTCCAGGCTTGCCGGAGTTCTGGCTCACAAACATAAATCCACAAGCGGTTTCCATTTTCCGTTGCCGCATTCAAGGTGTCGTTTACGTATGGATTTCCTAAAGCAGTCCGGCTCTCCAGTTTTGAAAGATCAACAGGAACAGTAACAACCTGATCGAAATCAGCCTCTTTCAGGAGTGTTCTGACATAGAAAAAAAGGCCGGTGATCAATACCAGGAAAGACAAAAGAGAGGAAATCCTTAATACAGAACTCTTTAAAGTAAAGATGCCGTATAGCATTAATATAAAAATTACAGCGACGAAGGTCATAATACCCGTCAGGGCATTCAGAATGATCAGGAAAACAATCAACCAGATAATTACCGAAGCATACACTATTTTTTTAAGAACAAACGTTTCGTGATAAAAATAATACGCACTTATAAAAACAGAAAACGCAATCATCATACTGAAACGTATATGGGAAATGAAGATGGAAATACCCCGGGTATCCACAACCGGATGACGGGTAGGGATCAACCCATAATAAACACCCATGCTGATCCATGTACCTACCGTGACAGCCCCCACAAAGACAGCCAGGAGCCAGTTGAATGATTTTTTTGAAAGAGGTTCGGAACTTGCCACAAATAAAGGCAATAAAAACAAAGGCGCCTTTATGCGAATGTCTTTAAGGCCGTAATCAAAATCAGTGGTATAAAACAATCCCAGGAGATGGAAGAGCAGAACCGAACTTACCAGTACGGCCATTTTGTTTTTCCAGAAACGTTCTATTCTTTCCGAATAATGGCCATCCAGCAGAATTCCCGCTAAAACAATAAATTGCCCGATACTCATTAAAAATACCGATACCGGCATTCCAATAGCCACAATAGCCAGACCGGCTAAATAAATTTTTCTCGGTAATTGCGAAGGAAGGGAAAGCATAACGGCGGATTAGTTTTGTCCGCTCGTCATTTTGTCCTTTACTTTAAACTTATCCGCATGAAAAGGATGAGTAGGTTTTTCAATCGTCGTCAGGATAGACCGATACCGGTTACCGTCATTCAGTACTTTTAAAGCCTCAGCAACCTCCGTATCCGATTTGATAAAAGCATCCAGTCTGCCTTTTTGAAAATAGTAACGAGAAGCAATTTCCTCATCCAGAAGATCCCTTATTTCATCCTTGTACTTTTTGAGATCCTCACTTTTGCTGTGTGCCAGCTTGGCATCCAGAGCCTCGAATTCGGGCTTCGCCACTTCGTAACTCTTTTCCTCTTCCGAACTTTTCTTCACATCTTCCATCAGCTTTTCCGTCTTGGTTTTATAATCATACTCCTTGTCTTTCAGATAGGCTACAAACTCATCGTATTCTGCATCACTCAACTGAAAATTTTTAGCAGATGGAATCGTCGGATGAGAAAACCGGTACATTGTAGCGTAATCAAAAATAAATGACTTATTGAGCAGGCTCACTGAAATGTTTGAATATTTCTGAGGTTCCAATGCCACATCAGGAGCGATGCCGGCGCCATCGTATACAATACGTTTGTTCCTGACCGTTTTAAATGCCGTGATCAGTGAATCAGGAACTTTATCGACACTGCCGTCTTCATTCCGGTGAGAATAATTAAGCGCCTGGATACAGCGACCACTCGGAATATAATATTTAGCCACGGTCACTTTCAGCTGAGCATTATAGCTCAGCGGCAATGTTTGCTGAACAAGACCTTTACCAAAGCTACGCTGACCGATAATAACGGCGCGGTCCAGATCCTGCAGAGCCCCTGACACAATTTCAGAAGCCGATGCCGAACCACGGTTAACAAGCACAACGATCGGAGTAACCGTATCAACAGGCGCATTCTGGGCAGTATGCGTTTTATCCCAGTCCTTTACTTTCCCCTTTGTACTGACAATATCCTGTCCCTTATCTACAAACAGATTCACAATATCAATGGCTTCCTTCAATAGTCCACCAGGGTTATTACGCAGATCAAAAACCAGGTAGTTGAACTGAGGATTCTTCTTCAGCTCAAGCAATGCGTCTTTCACTTCAGCCGCTGCATTATCCGTAAATCCAGTTAATTTAATGAGTCCAACATGATCCGATATCATACCGGAATAGCTTACGCTCGGAATTTTAATTTCCTCGCGGACAACACTTTTTTCCAATGGTTTTTTTTCTCCTTCACGTTCCAATAAGATCTTCACAGGAGTATTCGGCTGACCTTTCAGTAATTTACTTACCTCATCTGTTTTCTTCCCTTTAACGTCCACCCCATTTACCTCAACAATAACATCACCAGCCCTGAGATCCGATTTCTGAGCAGGTTTCCCCTCATACGGCTCCGCTATCATTATTTTATCCCCATGCTGACGGATCAACGCACCGATTCCCCCATATTGTCCGGTCATCATGTATTTATAATCTTCGATATCCGACTCAGGAATATAATTAGTATAGGGGTCGAGTGACTCCAGCATTTCGTCAATACCCTTTTTCATTAATTCTCCCGGGTTCGTTTCGTCCACGTAGTGCGAGTTAAGCTCTTTAAACAAGGTGGCGAAAATGTCGAGGTTCTTCGATATCTCGAAATAATTGTCAACGAAACTATAGGAAATAACCGCAGAGCCGATTATAGTCACCACCAGTATCCATAGCTTGGCTTTTCTGGAAATTTTTTTCAATTTATTCATCTTTATAATTTTTTTTATCCTTCCTTATTCCCGAATCCCAAATCCCAAATCCTCAATCCTCAATCCCAATCCCAATTCCTTATTATTCACATCTCTTCCTTTATCTTCATCTGAGTTCATGAATGCTTCGCATTTCCCAAATCCTAATTCCTTAATTCTCTCAAGGAACCAAATCCTCTCCATGCCCTCCCCAGGGGTGACAGGATAAAAAGCGTTTCAAAGTTAAATATCCTCCCTTAAACGGTCCATACTTTCCAATTGCCTCCAGCCCGTACTGGGAACAGGAAGGCGTATATCTGCAGGAAGGCATTAAATAAGGAGAAATAGCTCCCTGATAGATCCGGATGATACAAACAAAAACCGTGCTTAAAAATTTATTCAGCCAACTCATTTCCGAGCTCATTAATTAAACGTTCAATCACCTGATTTATTTTGTTCTCCATAAGTGTATACTCCATTTTTTCTTTAGCCGAGTAAACAATTGTCAGTGCAATAGTTTTATTATGCAATTTTAAAAATTCGTACAATTGAAACTTACGCTTCCGGTAAGCCTCACGTGCACGCCTTTTTAATTTATTGCGATCAACAGCCCGTTTAAATGCTCTTTTAGGTACAGAAAATACAACCTGCGCAGGAGAAGAAGAATCAAGTTTTACTTCCAGCCAGACAATCCGAAAAGGAAACAACGTAAAAGAACGCCCATACTTAAAAAGCTTGTCAATGAGTATCTTGCTACAAAGACGTTCCGTCTTTTTAAAAGTCTGGTTCAATAAAGTTAGCAATTATTTTCCTTTTTTGCGCTTGACCGATTTTACCGGTTTGGAAACCTTCTTCGACTTGGAAACTTTCACAGAAGCCTTCACAGCTTTGCGGCTCTTAACGGATTTGACAACATTAATTACCTTTTTACTGGCAACAGCAGGAGATTTAGCGACAATTACAGCTTTCGAAGACAGTACCGGTTTGGGGTAGGACACAACTGCAGGCGCCTTATCGGGCGCTTTTATATAATTTTCCAGAGCCATCGTCATAGAAGGAGCTTCCGGAGTAGGTGCATAAATATTAAGCGTTAATTTCGCGTCTTCGACCGCTTTTGCAGTTGAAGGGCCGAAAGCAGCAATACGCGTTTGATTTTGTTTAAATTTCGGAAAATTCTTAAATAACGACTTAACCCCGGTAGGGCTGAAAAATGTCAGAATATCGTAATTTACGTTACTCAGATCCTTCAGGTTACTGGTTACCGTTTTAAACATAACCGTTTTCGTGTACCTTATTTTTTGTTGATCCAGGTAATCGGAAATTTCATCCTTATGAATATCCGAACAAGGCAACATAAAATATTCCTCCCGGTGTTTCTTTATAATTTCCGTCAGGTCAATAAACGTTTGCTTTCCATGGAAAATTTTACGCTTGCGGTATTGCACATACTTTTGCAGATAATAGGCAATTGACTCAGAAATGCAGAAATATTTCATGCTCTCCGGAACGGTAACACGCATTTCCCCGCAAATACGGAAAAAATGGTCAGCTGCACTACGACTGGTAAAAATAACGGCAGTATGATTCAGTATACTGATACGATCCTTCCGGAAATCTTTAGCATCAATTCCTTCAATGTGAATAAAAGGTCGGAAATCAACCTTAATATTATATTTTTGAGCCAGATCGAAATACGGTGACTTTTCCGTTTCCGGCTTAGGTTGAGAAACTAAAATACTTTTAACTTTCATCATTTACGGATAATCACTTTAAAAATCACGACAAAAGGCAATAATTCCAGGCTGCAAAGATACGCAAAAAAATATAGCTTTGAAACCCTTCCCTCTCCGGCGCTAATGTTAAAAGACCTCCAGACTCTATATAAATATATAGAAATCAGCAATATACCACTTGTAAAAATAAGTAGAGGCATAGAAACCGCCCTGAAATAAGCCATAAAGACCACAATCGGTATTAAGAGGATACCGCTCACGTTATTCGTCAGGAATATATTGTAAAGAAAATCCGTAACCTGGTCGGACTTATCATAAAACAAAGCACCTAACAAACTAACTATCAACATTTTAATTATAAAAAAAGACAAAACCGATGCAACTATTTTCAGGTAAAAGAAAAAAGCAGAAGGACTTAACGCATATAAGCCGTAATAGCTATTCAATTGGAAAAAAAAGACAGAAATAATAAGAACAAATAAAAGCATCATACCAATAGACAAACTATTGGTCATAGCATATTCTTCCCGCACAACCTGGTAAAATTCACGGATATTAAAAAAGGCCTTGGAAATGCGGGAAAATCTTTTGTTGTGAGAATTCCTGGCCCAAACCAGGATCAGGATTGAAAACAAAATAACAGAAGGAATCCAATACTCCCGGTTTTGAAGATGGATCTTATCGCGGAGAGAATCGGCTTTTAGCTGATGTCCCGTAAAAATGGATTGCTCGTTCAAAATCTATTCGTTAGAACGCTGTTTCTAAAAGACTGTTTAAATTACTTTCCCAATACAAATACTCTGGAAATGTTAAACCCAAACTTAAAGCCACCTTTCAACCAGCTATCCGTAGTATTGGTCAGGAAATTGTTCTCGATGATCCCCGAAGCATTCGTAAAGTCCAGGTGAAAAACGTGTCCCCCTGTTTCAATTTCAAAACCCACAGCCAGGGGATCATAATAAGGAGTGACCGGATTCCCCGTACGGTAATCCGAAAACGCATGAAAATAATCAACCAGGATGGCCATGCGTTTGCCCACTTTTAGACGCATACCGGCACCAATTGCAAAAACATCATTTTGATCCAAAGCGTTATTACTTGGGTTAACAAGCCCCTTTACAAAATTACGGTGCTGATAGGTAGGCAACAATTCAAAAGAAAATGAACGATTGAACTTCCGGGCAATGATTAATTGACTTACATACGATAAACGATCCGAAAATTTATAGACTGAATCCGTAGTCCCGGCGTATAAAGAAGAAGTTAGCATGGGTGTTAGTACCGCATCCTCATAAAAAGCAACGGAAACAGGTATGTGATTGTCCATCGTCTGCTCCAGAAAACGCCATTTAAACATCCCGTCCAGGTTCTCATCCATTTTACTGCGGCCAACACCAACTGTAATTTTATCCGTTATACCATAATCAAAAGAAATACGCACATCTGAAATATTATCCCAGCCATAAAGCTCATGTACTCCTCCTCCACTTTCCGCACCAATATTTCCAAAACGATGCGTAATGCGAAAATCCAGGCAGTGCTTTTTAACCGTTTCCGTTGATTGGGCACTAATTACTTTAGTTGTTTTAAACGTTGCAAAAACTTTCTCATGGGGTTTGACAGAATCGGCAGAACCAATCATACTTAAAAGGTCTTGTTGGGCAAACGAACAAAAACCTAAACAGGAAAGAAGTACGCTAAAATAGTGTTTCATGTATTTCGCAAATTATTTTTTAGTTGGAGGTGAATACGGTTCAAGAATAGCTGTCATTTTAACTTCGACATCTTCCGCAATATTTTTTACTACCAGACTCGGCACCTTGATATTATAATCGGCAATGTGAATTTTAAATTTACTGTCCAGGGTCACTTGTTTGCCCGACACCGTAACCGTTCCGCTAAATGCGAGGTCCTTCTCCACCCCGTGCATTTTCAGCTTTCCCGTAACATTAACCTTGTTTACACCGTCCTTTGTATAATCCACCTTTTCATTAATCTTCCCCTTGTAAACGGCATCCGGATATTTATCGCTTTCCAGGTAATTCTCATTAAAGTGTTCCTGCATTAAAGGTTTCGGAAATACAAATCCCTGGATAGAAATTTTCACCTGTACATCCCCCGTCGAGACATCCAGAATGGGCTTGGCGGATTTATTGACAGCCTGGATATCTTCCATCGGGGTAGAGGAAAAAAAGCTGATTTCTGAGCTCTTAGCTAAATAAATCTGAGCATTCAGCATAGAGGACAATATACAAAAAACGAAAGAAGACAGAATTAATCTCATTGTTGCTGCTGGTTTAAGTTGAACAAACATACAAATTAATGGGTAATAATTCTCCCAAGTAATTTATTGAAATACTTCTTGGCCTCCATTAGCTGCTTATGCTTTTGCAGAAGTATAAGGGTGTCTTCTTCCGAACCGGCAGATTTTAGCTCCAGGGAAGTCTCGCCCAGCAATTTTTCAATGTGTTTCGCCTTAAAGGAATAAAGAGCACTATAAACAGACTTTTTCAGTACCTGTTCCTCCGTTTGGACTAAAATATGATGCTGATCCCACTTAGCCAAAGTATACGGACTGCTGATCAGGTCAATGACCACCCTGCTTATCACCAGGTCATCTTTATTGATAAAAAAATTCATATCCGGCCAGGAGCCCTTTTGAAAGCCTTCCGAATAGCTGGTATAAATATACTGATAGCTGGGATTCTCAAATGCAATATGATCCTGGGCTAATTCATGCAAAATAATTTCAGCCACCGCTACAGGCGTTTCGATCGCCTTCCCCTCCTCGTCTTCTCCATCAATCAATACCGTTTTATCACCAAAATTCAGGAGCAAGCGGATGATGTCACGTTCCTGATGTTCAATGAGTGTAACAGCACCTCGTTCTTCCTTTGATTCAATAACTGTTCCTTGCGAACTATCCGGCTCCGCTTGAACCGCTTCTCCCTTGTTCTTATCCGTCGAATGTTTCCTTCTTATTTTGTTAAGTTCGTTCAGCAGCACCTGTTCATCCATTTCCATCAGGCGACTGCATTCTTTTATGTATACCGACCGATGGATGGCTTCCGGTATAACAGCAATACTCTCCACAATATCCTTTATCAAGCCCGCTTTCTTTATCGGATCACTCGAAACATCCGTATACAGCAGCATTGTTTTAAAAGTGATAAAATCCTTACTGTTCTCCCGGATAAAGGCCTTCAATTCCTCATAGCCGATCTTCCTGGAAAACGAATCCGGATCATCTCCGTCCGGGAACAGCAACACCTTCACATTCATACCCTCCTGAAGGATCATATCAATCCCCCGGAAACTGGCCTTTATTCCTGCGCTGTCCCCATCATAAAGTATGGTAATATTTTGAGTATACCTTTTTACCTGGCGGATCTGTTCCACCGTCAGGGAAGTTCCCGAGGAGGCCACCACATTTTCAATGCCCGCCTGAAACATGGAAATAACGTCAGTATACCCCTCCACCAGAAAACACATATCCTCCGCAATAATCGACTTTTTTGCAAAAAACAAGCCATACAATACATTGCTCTTATGATAGATATCCGTTTCCGGAGAGTTAATGTACTTGGCAATTTTCTTATCTGCTTTCAATGTACGACCACCGAATGCAATCGGACGACCACTTACATTGTGAATCGGAAAAATAACCCGTCCCGAAAACCGGTCAAAAGAATTTCCATCTTCTTCTTTATGGATGGTCAATCCGGCCTTCACCAGGTACTCCAACCGATAACTCTTGCTCAGTGCATCCTTCGTAAAGCCCTTCCGGTCCTCCAATGCATAGCCGAGCTGGAATTTTTCAATGACATCCTCCCGGAACCCCCGTTCTTTAAAATAACTAAGCCCAACGGAACGCCCTTCATCCGTTTGCAGTAAATTCCCGGTAAAATATTTTTGTGCGTAGGAACAAACCACAAATAAACTTTCCCGTTCATTTTGCGTCTGCAATTGCTCGGGCGTTTGCTCTTTTTCTTCGATTTCAATACCATACTTTTTCGCCAGGTAACGCAACGCTTCCGGGTAGCTCAACTGATCATGATCCATCATGAAATTAACCGAATTTCCCGCCTTACCGCAGCCAAAACACTTATAAATGCCCTTGGCAGGAGAAACCGTGAACGAAGGGGTTTTCTCATTATGAAAAGGGCACAAGCCGAGTAAATTAGCCCCCCGCTTTTTCAACGTAACAAAATCCCCCACCACCTCCTCCACGCGGGCAGCATCAAAAATTTTATCAATCGTATCTTTAGGGATCATACCGAATTCTTCCTCTAATTTATTAAAATACCGGCTCTTATTTACAAAAATCTTCCTGGCCATGCTTTTGAAAAAATCAATGGTTAACAGATAATATAGTTTATACTACTTACTATTAAAAAAATAAACTATATTTGCTCCCGCATTACCGGAAGATGTATGTTTAAAGAAGAACAATCGATATTTGACATTACGGAATTTCCGTTTGGCCGGCACCTGACAGCCGTCAGCAAGTTATACGTAGGGGCCTTGAGAAAACGCTTTGAACATTTGGATATCGAGCGCTATTACTCTGTTCTGATATTGATTGAAAACACAAAGAAAAATTGCACCCAGCAGTACATTGCGGATTACCTCCAGAAAGATAAAACATCGATGGTCGGAATTATTGATTCTTTGGTAAAAAAGGGATACATCAAACGGGCAACAAACCCACTGGACAGGAGAGAGCATTTTATACAGTTGACAAACAAAGCAATAAAAACGCTTCCGGAAATACACAAAGGGATCAATGAGCTGAATGCGAGGGCGACAAAAGGGCTCAGCAAGCAGGAAGTCAGATTGTTTCATAAAAATTTGCAGCTTATCTCTGTTAACCTGTCTAAAGAGCCGGCATACAAGATTGTTGCGAATTTTGAAAAAGTAAAATAAGCAAACGAATGTTAAATCGTATAATAACCATCATTGCAAGTATCCTTCTGCTCGCTTCGGGTATTTCCGCTCAGAATAAGAATACGGGCGATACCATCCCTTATTTGAATCTTGATCAGTGCATTGTTTATGGCCTGCAACATCAGCCTGGTGTCATACAGTCATCCATAGGCATAACGATCGCAAAAAAAACAAACATGGTCAATTTGTCCGCATGGTTACCCCAGATTAACCTAAGCGGTAATTTTATGCATTACGACCAGTTACCCACTACGTTTGCGCTGAATTCCCTGAATCCCGGAGGGCCGCTGATAGAAGGACATATTGCCATTGCAAACACACTCATACCACAATTATCGGTAACAGAAACGGTATTCAGCCCTGGAGTATTGTACGCTGCTCAAAGCGCACATTTATTGATACAGGAGGCACAACAGTCCAATGACAGCGCCAAAATAAACCTCATTGCAACCGTCAGTAAATCATTTTACAACCTGTTACTTACACTGGAACAAATAGTGGTTTTAAAAGAAGACACTGCACGCCTGGGCAAAAATCTCCGGGACACTTACCATCAGTATATAGGCGGAATAGTTGACAAAACAGATTACAAAGAAGCTGCCATTACTCTCAACAATTCAAAAGCCCAGTTAAAACAGGCGGAAGAAAATATAAGGCCACAGTATGCCACCCTTAAGCAGGTGATCGGCTATCCTCCGGAAAAACAATTCCAGGTGAATTTTGATAAACAACAAATGATGCAGCAAACCGCATTTGACACCACCCAGCAACTACAGTTTGAAAAACGCATCGAATACCAGCAACTTCAAACAGCAAAAAGTCTGCAGAAACAAACAGTCAATTATTACCGCTCACAGTTCCTGCCGACGCTATCCGCTCTGTACAGCTACGACTATGAGTACGAAAGCAATAGTTTTTCAAACCTCTTTAACCAGGCCTATCCTTATTCATATGTAGGAGCCTCCATTAATATCCCTTTGTTCACTGGCTTTCAACGGTTGGCAAACATTCAGAAAGCCAAACTGCAGGGACAACTGCTCGACTGGACGGAAGTTAATCTCAAATCAAACATCTATTCAGAATATACCACCGCCCTGGCGAATTATAAGAGCAATCTGTACGACCTGAATGTCCTGCAGGAAAATGTAACGATGGCAAAGGATGTTTACAATGTGGTATCACTTCAATACAAACAGGGAGTAGTCGCCTATCTGAATGTAATAACCGCTGAATCGGATTTAATTTCATCGGAAATAAATTATTTAAATGCCTTGTTCCAGGTATTATTAAGCAAGGTGGACCTGGAAAAAGCAATGGGAAATACGCCAGCTAAACATTAACGAATTAAACGAGCAGAGCTATGAGCAAAGTCTATTGGATACTAGTAATGGCTTGCCTGATTTTTGTTTCCTGCAATCAAAAACAGCCGCCTCCAAACCCTCCCGTACCGGTCAATTTATTTACCGCAAAGCCACAAACCGTTCTCTATTATGATAAATATCCCGCCAATACGGCAGCGCTGAGTCAGGTTGATCTGCGCCCGGAAGTACAAGGCTATATAACAGAAATCTCTTTCATAGAAGGCGATCATGTTAAAAAAGGCCAGAAATTATATGAAATTGACCGGCAGCTCTACCAGGAAGCATATGACCAGGCCAAAGCCAACCTGGAAGTAGCGCAAGGTAATTTAAAACAGGCGCAACAGGATGCCGATCGGTATACGTATTTGAATACGCAGGATGCCGTTGCCAAACAAACACTGGATCATGCCGTAATCGCATTACTAAACGCCAAAAACATGGTTATAGCTGCCGAACAAAGCTTAAAAATGGCAGCCACGAATCTGAACTATTCCGAAATTACCGCATCCTTTGATGGCACCATCGGTTTCAGCCAGGTCAAATTGGGAAATATGGTAACAGTTGGTCAGACCATTCTGAATACCATATCTACCGACGATCCGATGGGGGTTGATTTTTTAATTTCAGAAAAACAACTGGCACATTTCGAAGAACTTAAAAACGGCAAAAAACAAACCATAGACTCCTTGTTTACCCTGACACTTCCCAATGATTCCACCTATCCTTACCAGGGAAAAATTTCAGTGATAGACCGCGCTGTTGATCCGCAAACAGGTACCATTCGTGTCAGGGTTGTGTTTCCGAATCCTACCTATGCGCTGAGACCTGGAATAAGTTGTGTTTTACGTGTCCACAATCAGGAAACCAGTCCTAAATTGGTCATCCCGAGCAAGGCTGTAGTAGAACTCATGGGAGAATATTTTGTGTACATAGCGAAAGACACCCTGGCACATAACAAGGAGGACTCCACAAAAACACATCCTGTCCTGATGGCCATACAAAAAAAGGTCCAGCCGGGGCAAACGATCGCGCCGAATGTGATCATTAAAAAAGGAATCAACGCCGGAGACCGGGTGATTGTCGATGGGGTACAGTCCCTGCATACAGGCTCCGTAATAGACATCTCTAAAAATCCGGATGCCGCTAAAGCAAAACCGGATGCCGGAAAAGAGAAATCCGACGCTTCCCCCGACACTTCTAAAGTAAGAAAGAACAAATAAACTATGATCGCCAGTACATTCATTAAAAGACCTGTCACCGCGATTGTCGTATCGCTTGTATTGGCTTTTATTGGCGCTATCTGTATTTTAAACCTTCCCGTTAACCAGTATCCCAATATTACCCCACCTGTCGTACAGGTGGCAGGACAATACACAGGAGCAGACGCCACAACGGTAGAACAAACGGTAGTCACCCCTATTGAAGAGCAGGTCAATGGAACACACGGCATGGAATACATGCAGAGCAACAGCACCAACAATGGACTGATGACCATCAACACCACCTTTAAGATCGGAACGGACATTGATATAGCGACACTGGATGTCCAGAACCGGGTAAGTATTGCTGCGCCTTTATTACCGGCGGCAGTAAGCCGTTTGGGAGTAACCGTACGCGCATTGAACCCAAGCGCATTGATGCTGGTCGCGCTCTACTCTCCGAAAGGCACCCACAACATTACCTTCCTGGATAATTACACCAATATATTTATCATGGACGCCTTGCTCCGTGTACCGGGAGTGGGCGCTATTACTACTCTGGCCGATAATTTCAGTATGCGGGTTTGGGTAAATCCGGATAAAATGGCCGCATATTCACTGACCTCGGCAGACATCATTAATGCTTTAAACGAACAGAATTTACAGGTAGCGGCGGGTTCGGCCGGCGTGCCCCCTCAGCAAAAAACACAAACGTATGAATTGAGCGTTCTTGTAAACGGACGGTTGAACAAAGTTTCCGACTTTGAAAAGATCATTGTCAAAACACTACCGGTAACCGGCGAGATGATTTACCTGAAAGACGTTGCAAGGGTAGAACTTGGCAAGTTTACCTATTCCAGCAATTCCTATGTAGATGATAAACGCGCATCCATCCTTACCCTCTATCAGACCCCCGGCAGCAATGCCCTTCAAACGGCCGATGGAATAACAAAAGAGCTCGAAGAATTAAAAAAATCATTCCCGGCAGATGTAGATTACAAGATTCCCTTTGAAACGGTGACGGTTGTTAAAGTATCCATGCAGGAAGTAGTGGAAACCCTGCTGATCGCGCTGGCTTTGGTAGCTTTTGTGGTATTTTTGTTTCTTCAGAACTGGCGCGCCACACTTATCCCCATACTGGCAATTCCGGTATCCATTCTCGGAACATTTGCATTTTTTATTCCCTTAGGTTTTACCATTAACACGCTGACCATGTTCGGTTTTGTGTTAGCCATTGGTATTGTGGTAGACGAC
>JABDFG010000002.1 GCA_013286655.1 Bacteroidota bacterium | reverse complement strand
AACAATACTTCCTGGCGCAAGAAGGGTAATATCAGAGTCGATCGGCAAGACCTTGTCTCTGAAGCCACTATTGGTCAGTCTGGTATCATATCCCGTATAGGGAGATACCGCTAAACCGGCATGAGTTGGTTTTAAATTCAAGATAGTTTGCCTGGAATAAGGGTCCATAACCGAAGCATTTATACCATCGCTCGAAAAGCCCGAAACATACGTCCCTGCAATAGACATAGTAAGAGTACCTGTATCCCCGGCCCAGGAAGCGAAAGTCTGACTTGAAAAGTCCATATTAGCACAAGGAGAAGTATCCGCCGCCATAGCCTGTATCCTGCCGGCATTCCCTGATGAATTAGTTAACTTATTAAATTGCGCATAGTAGATCGCTTTTTTATACCGGAGATATCCTGAAAGATCCCCCGCGGGTACACCCTTTTTAATTGCCTCCACTTTGCAGATAGAATCATTAAACGGAGGTAAAGGCGAACCCTCCTGTTGAGCAAAAACAACAATGCCCAAAATTCCCGACAACATCACTAAAAGCAACCATTTTCTCATATAAGCTAAGGTAGTGAATATTATTCAAAAATATGCCCCATATTGGCTAATCGCTATTATTAGCATCTTCTATTCGAGTTTCAAAGGTGTTCATGAATGCTCTCTGTTGTTATTGGTTATTGGTTATTGGCTAATCGCTATTCGCTACCTTAGCCCTTCAAATCCAAAGGAATAATAAGCTTAATACTAAAATTACGACCCATATTAAATACCCCCACACGGTCCGTTGTATAATTCACAGGATAGTATTTAAACCGGCTCATATAATCCATATAGCCCGTATCAAAAACATTATTCACCACAAAATAAACCTTGGCAAAAGTATGGCCGGTACTACTCAGTAAATCCCCTCCAAAACCGGCATTAAATAAAACATAGCCCGATGTAGCCGATCTGCTGGCCTTAAATTCATAAGGAGTTACCGCCGTATTCAAGCCATTGTAAATCGCATACTGCTGATACACCTGGCTCTGCTCGAAATAATCCAGCATACCCACTTTTACATAAGCGTTTTTTATTGATTTCCCCAGCTTATTCCGTTTAAATTTAAGATCCACCGTAATGCGGGTAGGGGGAACAAAAGGCAAAACTTTAACAGAATCGGGTACTCCCTTCAGCCCCCCCTGTACAATGCTTAACGAAGAATTCAGTTCAATCCAGGGAAGCGTTCTTGGATGAATATCCAGAACAGCTTCTCCCCCGTATAACTGGGCATTTCCCTGCGTATATTGATAAACAGGCGCAGCGCCTAAGCCAGCGAGATGGAAAGTATTATTGATAGAATCGCCCCCGTTTTTACTCTGCAAGCCCTTCGCATAAATAAAATCGCTGATACTATTATTGAATACATCCACTTCAAAACTAACATCCCTTGCATTCATACCAAACGTAAAATCCTCCTCCAGGCTTGTTTCCGGCTTCAGGTTAGGATCCCCCAATTCCCAGACAACCGTTCCATCATGCACCCCGTTGGCAGCACATTCCGCCACATTCGGAGCCCGAAAACCCTGTGCAATATTTCCCTTTACATAAAAATTGTTTGGCAAAGCATAGGTGGCCCCCAGACTTCCGGAAAACCCATTGAAAGTGGATGTAAAACCCTGGAACTCATGAATACCTCCGGGTGTATTAGCAGGCACAGGCACTTGCGTCGAATCCACCCAATGATCAACCGCCTGGAAAATCCGGGTATCATAGCGTAGTCCTCCGCTCAGATTAAGGTTTCCTATTTTTTCATTCGCAATCGCAAAAGCCCCTACCTGGAACAAATTATAATTCGGGATCAGCATCAAAGTACCCAGACTCTGAGAAGCCTGATAGAGCCCGTTAGCACCCGCCGAATAATTAAATCCTCCAAGTTGAGGAGAAACATAACGCAAGTCGTAGGTAGCCGCATTGGAAGAATAATAAATATCCGGAGTATCCGGCATAGTCGGATCGTTTGTCTCCTGGCGCTGATTTTTTTGAAAAGAAAACACCCCGGTAATCCGCCCCTTACCTACCGCAAAACTATTGTCCCAAACCACCTTGGTATGGCGGATCCGTTGATTGATAACAAAAGGAGTATACGAAGCCTGTTCCTGGTGAGTAGGAAAAACATAAGTAGCGGTATCTCCATGAAAACCCGGATAAGCAACATTTCTTAACTGAGCTCCGGTAGCGGGATCCCTTGTCCCATCCACGATACCCGTACCCATATCAAAATAACTCACATGAACCTGGGAATAGCCCCAGTTGCGGTGAATCCCGATCGTGCCATCCGAATTAAAATTACTGAATTGAGAATTCAGCACATAACCATCATACGGATCTTGGTAAGCATGCGCCATGATATTATCCACACGACCGCTCCAGGAAATACCATTATTGGTACCCGCCAGGTGAAACATCGTATTGATCAATCCATTATTTGTCTGGTAATTATTCATCACCTCCCCCTTTATCTGTCCCTCCGGCAAAGGCTTTTCAGGAATCAGGTTCACTACTCCGGCGATCGCATCCGACCCGTAAGCCAGCGAAGCAGGCCCCTTCAATATCTCGGCACGTTCAACCGCGTCCGGATCCGCTTCAATCCCAAATTCATCAAACCAGGCCTGATCCACTTGTATGACACCATCATTCAGCGTTAACACGCGGTTGTACCCAAGGCCCCTGATCACCGGCTTTGAAATACTCTGTCCATCCGTCATCGCAGATACACCCGGCGTTTTAGAAATCGCATCGATCACATTCGTCGACGAATTCTCATTCAGGTATTCCTGGCCGACCTCAGTAGTCGGCTGAGGACTCTGAGTAGCAGCCCTGGCCAATGAATTACCCGTAATCACTACCTCATTCTCCAGGAAACTCGAGGGAAGCATCGCCACATTAAAGGTTACCACATCCCGAATAATCACTGTTTGAGTCCTTAAACCATACCCCAGCAAATACACCTCCACCAAATAAGATCCTTTCGGTAATCGGTTGAGCGAAAAAGTTCCATCCGCTCCCGTCTGCGCCGCTACCCTCAGGTCCGGAATATAAACCACAGCTCCTTCAAGGGGGCCTCTGCTAATGGAATCAACAATTTTACCTGTTAAGGAGTTTTGTGAAAACGAAGGTAAAGACACTATTCCAGCAATAGTAAAAAGAATACATCTGAATATTTTCATAATGGAAATGATTTTTTTGATAGGCGCCTACCTGCTGTCTTAAAGACAGCAAAAGAATACGCACAAATGAGTTTATTTACTCTCCTGAAAAAGGAGCAGAAAAAGAATCAAGAAAAAATCAGGCCGCCGGGGGATGCCAAACAGTCTTGAAAATGAAAGATAAATAGATAGCTGTTTTCTTTGCTAAAAAGGGCCAGGAAGAAGAAACAAGAGGGTTGAGTTCCACCTTTCCCATACCCAAATATTCCTTAAGTAGTTGACCCATCAGACCCTCATACGGCTTATCCGATCGCTGATGAGCAGAAAATAATTTACCGAGTAATTGGCTTAAGTCCTCAATTAATCGGCTTTCCTCATCATCCTTATAACAGGTCACTTTCAGCTTCCCCGCTTCCGGAACCACCGCAATAACATCATAAGACTTATCCCTGAAAGTAAATTCCTTACCTTTTTCCGTCCAATCAAGAGCTTTAAATTCCAGGGGACTTAAATAAAAGACCATACGTTCTTCCTGGCTGAACCCGCCGCTTTTTATAATTCCCAGGGAAGATTCCTTCGCACAATCAATACGATACTGGTATACAAGCTGTATCCCTGCCAGGTACAGCAGGAATAAACCGGCAAGAAGAACAGCAATCATTTTTTTCATTTAGCCACCACAACCTTCTGCTGTCCTGCAATAGAATTCACGGTATCATACACCTTCAGGTAATAAACGCCCGAAGCAATCCCACTCAACTCCAGGTCTGCACTGGCCCCATTTATCTGAAAGAAAGACACGCGTTCTCCCAGCATATTAAGCAATTCCGCAATATACCCGGAAGAATTACCCGGTAGATTTATGTGAAGCTTATCATTAGCCGGATTCGGAAATACCTCAAATTTGAAACTACTTCCAAGAGCACCTGTCCCGGTAAACAGCACATCATTATTTTTAATATTACTGCGAGAACTGTTCACAATAATTGCAGCCTTGATCCTCAAAGTTGGAGTACAGGAAATTCCCCAGTTAGTTGCCACATAATATTTGGCATGAAGATACTTCAGATAATTAGGATCGGCGATCGTATTTTGCGTACCGGCAACACTGTTAATTAAAACAAATTTGGAAGTAGTGGAATCGGCACGGTACAGATCATATGAAATAAGCGAAGGCAAAGGAGAAGGCTGGCCTTCTATTGTATAAGAAAACCAACTAAACGATCCACCAACTCCTTGTGTAATATAAATAGTATTATGGTACGGACTCAAACTACTGTAATTGCCGCAGGTATCCCTTACCTGCAGCTTGTAACGGTAAGTGCCGCCATTTGGATCACCGGTATAAGGAAAATACTTATGCTGAACCGTATCAACAAACTGGCTCAAGGCAGAATAGGGCTGAGCCCCTATTTGCCGGTAATTGTTGGAAGTCGTTTCCCGGTAAATGATAAAACTATCAATACTCAGTGTAAGCGGCTTTTCCCAAAGTACGACATTATGCTGAGACAAAGTATCCACTGTAACCATACATATCGGAACATAGGCAGGCATCCCCGCACTCGGCAAAGTCGTCGTTTTAACCGAAATACACCCGTTCGCATCCGTAACAGTAACAACATAGCTGGCAGGAGCCAGGTCATTGATCGTCGCGGACGTTCCTCCATTCGACCAGGAATAGGTATACACTCCGGTTCCTCCGCTAACATTTGCTGTTGCAATTCCTTTGTTGGCATTCGCACAACCAATTTGCTGTATCATAATTGTGTCAAGGAGAGCAGAAGGTTGAGTAATCTCCACATCCGAAAACACCTGACAACCTAAATGATCTGTAACAGTAACATAATTAGAACCCACACAAAGACCAGTCCCCTGTGCTTTCGTACTACCCGAGGACCAGGTATAGGTATAAGGAAAACTTCCTGAACTGGCATTTGCCATCGCAGATCCCGAACAATTATTACTATACGAACAAGCCAGGTTAACAATAGGATTAACCGTCAATATCGGAGCAGAGGAATTGTTGAGTGTGACAAGAGAAACCCCCGTACATCCCTTGGAATCCGTAACCGTAAGTGTATAAATACCGGCACCCAGACCCGACACCGTTTTTGTATTCGCCTTGCTCGACCACATGTAGGAATAACCTGGAGTATCGCCGGTAACGTCTACAGTTACCGAACCGTTCTTCGTTTTACAACTAGGCTGGGTAATACTTGGAGTAAGCACCATTGCAGTTGGAGAATTGATATTTATAACCGTAGAGGTAATACAACTATTGGCATCCGTCACAGAAACGGTATAGGTAATGGCAGACAAACCTGAAGCTGAATCAATAAAAGTAGAAGGGCCGCCATTGTATGAATAAGCATAGGGAGGAGTTCCGGCCGTAACATTTATTTTATAACCTCCATCCGCACCACCGTAACAAGTAACCTCCGTCACCGTTGTATTTAAAGACATTCCCTGAACCACAACACTATCCGTATAATTTGCGAAATTCCCGCAAGCATTTGTAACCTTAAGTGAAACATGGAAAGTACCCCCTTTCAGATACGTATGCAATATGGCCGGCTGGCTGGTATTTAAAGAATCGCCATCACCAAATTTCCATTGAAAACTATTACCTCCTGAAGCAATCAAGGGAACCGGAGCACAGGCAGTATAAACCGTATTGGGTCCACCCGTCTTAACAATCCCCCCATGTACCGGCTGTCCCACACCTATTACCACATAAAGAGAATCCGTTGCAGAGTTATCGCAACGGTTATAATACGTTAGCTTAATTTTTTTTGTTCCCACACTATGATAGGCATGTTTCACCAGATCCACTTGTCCCATTCCAGGTAATACATAAGGATATGTTTTAGTGGTCGTCGTACTGTCCCCGAAATCATAAAAGTAATGAGCCCCCTGGAAAGCATAAAAAATAGTTGAATCGCCCACACAGGCAGAATCCATCAACGCGCCCCAGTTATTATTATTCCCATCATGACTGAGGATCGGATCAATACCGTTGGTAACAGTTATTGCAGGAGAAATCGTAATAACGGTATCCACACCGCAATTATTTGTTAACGTCAGGGTAATCGTATACAACCCAAGTTTCGAATAACTGTAATTTCCTTGGGTGGTCGAGGAAGAATCAGAATCTCCAAAGTTCCATTTATACGCTTTTGCAGCAGTATTCACATTGTAATTCATAATATCCCCCGGACAAAGAGAAGTGGGCGAAACATTATAATTAATGTTATTATTATTACTCCAGCCTGTTCTGCCGATAACAATCGAAGCAGACAAAACCGTATCATTTCCACAGCCATTGGTCATCTTGCACGTCACGGTATAAGTGCCCAGGCTCGGATAGGCGTACGAGGGATTATAAGCCGTGGAAGAATCTCCGTTCCCGAATTTCCAGACCTGCCTGATCGGGGTAATATTATTGTTAAAATTAACCAGTTCACCCGGACAAGCTTTTGGAGGTACATTGATACCAACATAAGAAGGGAAATAAATATGATTGCTGATAAAAACGGTATCAGTAGATGAATTTTGGCCACATATACTGGTGATCGTCAACGTAACCGGGAAATGACCAATACTATCAAAAGAATGCGTAGGCTGCTCCTGGGTAGAAGTTCCACCATCCCCAAAAGTCCAGAAATAAGAAACAGCATTTTGATTTTGCGGATTAAAAGAAAACACATCATGCGGACATCCGGTGTTATTATTCAGATAGAAATTCGCACTCGGTTTAACATGAGTACCCACCATTACCAATTTGGTAACGGTATCATTTTTATTACACTGATAATTATAATAAGCACAACTAATAGTATACGTTCCCGGGCTGGAATAAGCATGACTCGCCTCACCCTGATTGGACACCGTATATCCATCCCCGAAATCCCAATTATTGGAACCATTTCCCGGATAGATGTAAGCCGTAACCATTTCATTAACACAAGCAGAATCTCCGGAAGTATTCATCTGGCTTCCATTAACATTGATAGAACCTTCATAATAGGAAGTCCCCAGGAACTGCATTTGATGGTTCGTTGTATCATATGCAGTTACATAGGGGTTAAAGTTTCCATTTTGAGTATACGTATAGTTAATAGAATCTGCACCGGTGCTGGCAGAATCCCCCGTCCCGAAATACCATTTATAAAAATTGCTGCCAAAAGGCGAACTGTAGATTTTAAATGTCTCTTTCAGGGGTTTACAGCCGGAATAGTTACTAATGTTAAAACCCAGCTGAGCAAAAGAAAAAGACCCGCAAAACAATGCGATGGAGAGGAGTAGTTTGTTTTTCATGAGCAAATATAATAAAAATGGAATATCACCAAATAAAAATCCCCCCGGTTTTCGGAGGGATTTTTCATGCTTACAAAAGCAGGAATTACTTGTTCACTGATTTTTTCAATTCAGCACCAGCTTTAAATTTAGCAACTTTCTTAGCAGAAATCTTGATAGCTTTTCCAGTTTGTGGATTACGACCAGTTCTAGCAGCACGTTTAGCAACGGAGAAAGAACCGAAACCAACAAGAGCTACTCTGTCACCTTTTTTAAGTGCTTTAGTAGTAGCATTGATGAATCCGTCAAGAGCACGACCTGATTCAGCTTTAGAGATTTTTGCTTCAGAAGCAATTGCATCAATTAATTCAGCTTTGTTCATTTTGTTTTGGTTTAAGGGTTTAACTGTTAACTATGAAACAAATATATACGGAAACCCTTATACCGCAAACGTTTTAGGCAACAAAAACACGCAATTGTTGATAAATAGGCCTTTTGTTAATAAATACCCCCTACACCCCCCTGTTTAGGGGCAATCACCTATTTTGAAATTAGCAACCTTCTGGAGACAATACCCGTATGGCCTGTAATACATAAGGTATACAGCCCATCAGGCAGACCATCTACATCCATACTTATCATTCCGTTTGTTAAAAGCATTTTCTGCACCAGGCAACCCCTTCCATCAAACACCTGCAACAGCTGTTCCTCTGTACTCCGGGTTTCGATCGCCACCTGATTGCTGGCGGGATTTGGATAGATCGTCACTCCCTGATTTTTCGCAACTTCAACAATACCTGCAAGAGGCCCGCTAATCATACGAATCCGGTTATTATAAGTATCGGCGACGTAACCATTTCCCGAAGCATCCAGCACAATGCAACAAGGTTTCGACAACTCCGCAGCAGTAGCAGCCGCGCTATCACCTGAAAAACCCTGGACCCCATTTCCGGCGATGGTAGAGATGATACCATCAAATCCCCTTACCTTACGAATACGGTTATTATTTAAATCCGCAATGTAAATATTACCCGAACCATCCACCGTTACTCCAACCGGATTATACAATTTAGCCTGAGTAGCAAGACCATTATCACCCGAATAACCAGCCGAATCCTTCCCGGCAACAGTAGCTATCAAACCGCTGGATACCGTCACTTTACGAATACAATTGTTAAACCCATCCGCGATGTAGACATTTCCCGAAACATCCAGCGTGACACCATACGGCCCATTTAATTGAGCAGAAACAGCAGCAGCACCATCCCCAGAAAAACCTACCGAGCCATTTCCGGCAACCGTGTGGATAAAACCATTCACCATTGTAATTTCCCGGACCCGGTTATTCCCTACATCCCCAATATATACATTTCCCGATCCATCCACAGCAACACTGGTAGGGCCATTTAACTCAGCATCCGTAGCAACTATACTATCGCCCGAAAAGCCTGCATTGCCATTTCCTGCAATGGTGCTGATCAGGCCCGTAGCAGCCGTTACTTTACGTATGCGGTTATTATAGGTATCGGCAATATAAATATTACCGGCAGGATCAAGTGTAATTCCAGTGGGGACATATAGCTGAGCCGCAGTAGCGGCACTCCCATCACCCGCAAAGCCTCCCGAACCATTTCCGGCAACCGTACTGATCTCTCCGGTAGAGGCGCTCACCATCCGGATCCGGTTATTCCAGCTATCCGCTATATAATAATTCCCTGCAGCATCAAAAGCTACGCTGCTTGGATAATAAAGCGAAGTATTTCTGGCCAATGGACCATCCCCCGAAAAACCCTGGGCCCCATTCCCGGCAATACTCATGATAATTTGCGCCCAGGAAATGGAGCCGACAAACAAATGTAAAAACAGCAAAAAAGTCAGTTTCATCCGTATATATATTTCTAGCTTTTAAGGTCATATGGAATAAGCCATATGTTCATATTGATTTGTATACCAAAGGCATATGACTATTTCATATTATGCAATAAATAAATTGAAAACATTGAAAAGCTGTTCAAAATTCATTCCAATTTATTCAACTGTAAATTAAGAAGGCTGTTCAAAATAGAATTTGAACAGCCTTCCAGCCTCTGTACGACACGTATTACTCCTTGCCAAATTCAGCATTTGCCATCAAAGTGACTTCATCACTCAACATAGCAGCACCCATAGAAGCGCCAACGCCAAAATCAGTACGTTTGATGGTACCGCTTATTTTAAAACCCGCAACTGCTTTTTTGCTCATCGGATTCATTCCCATTCTGCAAACTGCAGTCAGTTCAACCGGCTTAGTAACACCATGCATAGTCAGATCACCGGTAACCTTATAATTATTACCATCCACCTTCTTAAACGATTTGCTTTTAAAACTAAGCGTAGGAAATTTGGCCGCATCAAAAAACGCATCACTTTTCAAGTGAGCATCCCTTTTTTCATTATCCGTAGTGATACTATTTACATCCGCAGTCATTTCCACCACCGCATCAGAAAAATCATCCTTCGCACCGGTAATTTTTGCATCAAATGTTTTAAACGAACCTTCCACATCCGACACCATCATGTGAGTAATTGAAAAACCAAGCTTCGCATGATTTTTATCCAGCGTCCAGGTGCTGGGATCAATTGCTTTAAAAGAAAAGAATAATACAGCCGCGCTTGCTAAAATTGTTAGGATCTTTTTCATTTTTTGGGTTTTTGTTTTTTAGTTAGTATTTATTTTCTTTGTTTATTATCAGGACCCATGGTAACCAGGTAATTTAAAATCACCTGTTGTTTATGCGCATCGATCACTTCTTTGCCAGCCTCCTTATTCACCTTTCCAACCATCTCCGGAACGATCTTATTCCATTCCCGCTCGCTTTGCGAAGCAGGCCGCTTTAAACCATGACAGGCAGCACAATTCATTTCATACAAACTTTTGCCTTCATTCAGCTCTGCCAGTGTAAGCCCGGAAAATTTTTGCGCACCACGATCCGCATCCGCTTGTGTCGGCAAAAGCAATTTCGCCGAACCACAGGCGATCAAAAAAACAATTGCAAAAGCACCGATACATTTTTTCATGTCACAAAGCTAAGGGTTATTTTCCTATATAATTATTTCCCTATATAAAAATCCAGTACCCGCTTCTGCAACATCAATCCGATCGTCGCCTGAATTTTATTCTCCTGAGCTTGAAGGAGATTCAGCTGAGCATTCACCAACTCAATAAAATCAGAAGAGCCCAGGTTATAACGCCCATTAATAATCTCAAAAGCACTCTGTGCAGCGACAATTCCCTTATTAGCTGATTCCTGCTGTTGCAGTGCCGACCGGTAGTCACCCAGGCTCTGCTTAATATCCGTTTTGACCTCAATCTGCAAATTTTCATAATCAATCTGCGCATTATCCATCATGATTTTACCAGAGCTGATATTAGAACGAGTATACCACTTATCAAAAATAGACCAGGTAGCATTCAATCCGGCCAGACCATAAAGCTGGCCCAGCTGAGTCCCCAGAGAAGACTGCGTAGGCGGCAACGCATATTGATCATTCACATACAACTGATAATAATAACCACCCTCCGAATACAAACCATAACTCAAAGCCAGCTTCGGCAAATAACCACTCCGGTATTTCTCAATATTCTCCTCCGCGATAGCGACACCCAGTTTGCTCGATTGCAGGTCACTCCGTTCAGCCAAAGCCGTATCGATCAGGGCCTGTTCATGATCATATTGCGGACCCAATGGCTCCTCACTAAGTGCGATATCCGCCAGGTCATATCTTTCAGCATCCGCGATCCGGAGTTTTTTAAACAAATTCAGTTTATCCGTACGCAATTTAGTTTCCGAGTTAATCAGTAAAAGTTTATCCGAGCTGGTCTGAGCCTGCTGCTGATAAAGATCCGACTTCACCTTCCGGCCGACATCCGTAAGCTCCTTCAGTTGATCCTCCCGCTTTAAAGAAGTCTTCAGATTATCCTGTGCATACACCACAATCTTCCGGTCCAGGATCACCTGGAGATACGACTGCGTTACATCAAAGCAGATCTGTTGGATCGCACGGTGAAGATTCATCGTTTGTCCCCGCTTCTCCAAAAGCGCCGCTTTTAGTGCGGCTTTATCCGCCAGGCCATTAAAAATATTAATGCTGCTCACCAGTTGATAATAATAACCGGTCTTATTCGCATCCACCAAAGTAGGAACACTGGTCGTATAAAAATTCTTACCCGAAGTATAATTATAACCCGCACCCAAATTCAGATCAGGCAAAAACTGCCCATAACTCCTCAACACATCCACCCCCGCCAATTCCACATTATTCCTTCCCTTCAAAAACTCCGTCGACTGAGTAGCCGCCATTTTCACACAATCCTCCAAAGTCAACACCTGTACCTTCAGCGAATCCTGGGCAAGGGAAGATTCACTGCCAATCAGCGAGCAGCCAACAACCAATAGCCAATAGGGAAAAGAGAAAAGGGAATAACCCAAGCCCGGTAATGTAAATTTCTTATTCCTAATTTTCAATTCCATAAATATTCCCCTATTGGCTACTCGCTATTGGCTATTATTCACAAATATCCCAACATTCCCTCCCCTATTCACTACTGGCTATTCGCTATCCCCTAACCTAATAAATTCTACTGCACCACCTTCACCCGTTGACCCTCCAGCACACTCTCCCCCAGGTTAAGAATCACTTTTTCACCTTCCTTTAACCCCGAAGAAACGATCAGTTTAAGACCCGTATTCTCAGCAACAGAAATCTCCCGGTAATGCACCTTACTGCTATCATCCAGCACCGGAACAAAATATTTATTGTTCCTCACAACCAGCGCTTCCGAAGGCACATTCAGTTTATTTGCCCCCGGAACCTGCACATGCACCTGCACATAACTACCCGGAATAAGCTCACCCTTTGCATTATCAATATCAATTTCAACCGTCATCATCCGTGTTTTCAGATCCAGCTCACCAGTACAACGGGTCACAGTCGTTTTCAGGATAAACCGGGGATTCTCCGGCAAAGTAATCGTCACCGGATAACCCGGCTTAATAAAATCCGCATCCTTCTGTTCCACATAAATATAAGTCCGGATACGGTCAAGTTCAGCAATGGTCACAACCGGCTGAGAACTCGTTTGCGCATTCGAAGCATTTTGCACCAAAGTTCCCGGATCCACAAAACGAGCCGTAACAGTACCATTAAAAGGAGCCCGGATAGATTTATAATCCTGTTGCTCCGTAAGCGACTTCACATTCGCCTCACCCATCTTCACATCCGTTTCCGTCCTTTCTTTATCCTCCTTGGAAATATAATCCTTACTCAGCAAAGACTCATCCCGTTCAAGAATCGTCTTTTTATTCTCCAGATCAGCCAGTCCGGATTTATAAGCCTGGTCAATCTCCGGGCTTACCAAACTCGCCAGCAACTGCCCCTCTTTTACTTTATCCCCCTTATCCACCAGTATTTTATCGATATATCCGCTGATCTTCGCATACAATATCACATTCTGATAAGGCGTCGTCTCTCCGACATACATCAATTCCTTCCCACTGGAAACCGAAACAGCCGGAGCCACCTTCACTGTAGGACCCTCATTCAGTTCCGTCAACCGACGCTTAGCCTCCGCATTCAAACGCCGGTCCCGGCGGACATAAATACCAGTAATTCCCAAAGCCATAACCAGGATCAACAGAATACTACCAATCACCAGTCTCCGGACAGAAGGCGCTTTATTTTCAGTGCTCATCTTATTCTCTTTTAAGTTATTCCAAATCCTCAATCCCAAATCCCAAATCCAAATTCCTTAATCCCTAATCCTAAATCCTTATTCCTTAATCTCAACCCGCCAACTCCCCCGCTTCCTCCTCAAACCGCGCATCCAAAGCCTGAGCAGTCGGTGTTTTTTTACGAAGAGCCGAATAAACCAAGGGAACCACAAACAACGTCACGAAAGTAGCCACCAGCAAACCCCCGATAACAGCCCTGCCCAGCGGGGCGTTTTGTTCGCCCCCTTCACCCCCGCCGATCGCCATTGGGATCATCCCAAAAATCATTGCAATAGCCGTCATCAAAACAGGGCGTAACCGCGTCTTACCAGCCTCCAGAGCCGCATCAAACGCATTCAGGTTTTTCTCCACCCGTACATCATTCGCAAAATTAACCATCAGAATCGAATTCGACACTGCAATTCCAACAGCCACAATCGTACCCATCAGCGACACCACATTAATCGTAGTACCGGTCAGCGTCAACATCCACAAGACACCAATAAGCGCACCCGGCACCGCCACCATAATAATAAAAGGATCCAGCCAACTCTGGAAAAGAACCACCATCAATAGGTATACCAGTGCCATGGCCAGTATAATCCCAAGCCCCAAAGTAGAAAACGATTGATTCATCACCTCATTCTGTCCACGCAGGCGGATACGCATACCCTTAGGCAATTCACCCAGCTGATTTATTTTTTTCTGAATCTCCGTCGCCACCGAACCCAGGTCACGCCCCTCCACATTCGCATTTACATCCATGATCCGCTGCACGGTATAATGGTTAATAATGTTAAACTGGCTTCGGGAACTGATCGTTGCAATATTTCCCAATGATTGCGATTGCGAAAGCGGCACATCCGTAGGCAAAGTTGTAGATGTGGTAAGCAAAGGGCCGTTCCCAGGTGTCAGGGAAGTAGCCAGGATTTTATCAACAGAACTAAGTTTCTCCAGGGGAGTCTTCACCGCCACCACATAATTCACACTATTCACCGGATTAAGGTAATAGTTAGAACCCACCAGAGCACTGGAAGACAAAGAGATCAGCATATCATTCGCTACCTCTCGTTGCGACAGATTCAAACGCGCAGCCAGTACCCGGTCCACATCCATTTTAAATTCAGGATAATCCAATACCTGTTTTACATTAACATCCTCCGTACCAGGGATTTTCTTTAGTTCATCCCTCAACCGCCTTGCATACTCATACGACTTCAGATAATCCGAGCACTCAATCTGAACATCAATCGGAGACGAAAGTCCAAAGTTCAACACCTGCGAAACAATATCAGCACTCTGAAAATACACACTGCAACCCGGAAAATGCGCATCGAGATCTGCCCGTATCTTTTTCATATAACCCGTTGTAGGCGCATGTCCTGGTTTCAAAGAAATAAGAATTTCCGCATCCATTCCACTCGCATTATCCGTACTCACAAAACCCAGGTTATAAAAAGAAGGCACCCCGATCATATCATTAATCGTTTCCAGTTCAGCAGAAGGAATGATCTTTTGGATCCGTTTTTCCGCCTGATCCACCAGCTTTTCCGTTTCCTCAATCCGCATACCCGAAGGCGCCCGGAAATGCAATTTCATCAAGCCAGTATCCGTAGTGGGAAAAAAATCCATCCCAACAATCTTTAACAAGAACAAAGAACCGATCAAAACAATACCCGCCACCGACAAGATCAGTTTTCGATGAAACAAAAAGCTATGAAGGATTCTTCCATACCCCTCCCTGAATTTATCAAAGCCCCGGTCCCGGGCATTATTAAAACGGGTAGCCAGATGTTTCGACACACTCTTACCCGTATATGCCTCCCCGGTGTGTACCTGTTCATGCTCCATCAGGATCCGGGCCAGGATGATCACCAGCGTCCTCGAAAGAATATACGAAGTAATCATCGCAATCACCACCGCCCAAGCCATCGGAGTAAACAGATAACGCGAAGGCCCGGTCAGCAATACCACCGGAAAAAAGACAATACAAATCGACAAAGTCGCAGCAAGAGCCGGCACCGCAATCTGTTCCGCACTCGTAAGAATCGCAATCGTAAGCGGTTTACCCAGAAGACGGTTCCGATGAATATTCTCCACCTCTACCGTAGCATCATCCACCAGCATTCCAATCGCAAGGGAAAGCCCACCCAGTGTCATGATATTGAGCGAACCCCCGATCAGCTTCAAACCGATAATCGCCACCAGGATACACAAAGGAATAGAAGTACACACAATAATCACACTGCGCCAGCTACCCAGGAAAAACAAGATCATCAGAGAAACCAAAATCGACGCCGCAATCGCCTCACGCAATACATTATTGATCGAGCTGCGGACAAAGATTGACTGGTCAAAATCCACCTTCAGTTCAAGACCATTAGGAGCCGTCTCTTTAATAATCGGAATCATACTTTTCGCCGCCTCCACCACAGCAAGCGTAGAAGCCCCCGCCTTTTTAAGCACCACCAGGTAAGCCGCACGTCCCCCATTCACGCGCACGATATTCGTCTGATCCGCATACGCATCCGCCACTTTCGCTACATCTCCAATGATCACCGGCTCCCCATCCACAACCTTAACCGGAATGTCCTTAAAATCCTTCACCTGGTCAGGACTCGAATTCAAGCCAATATTATACTCCCGCGTACCAATCCTTGCCGTACCCGCCGGAATAATTACATTCGAAGCCTGAATAGCACCCAGTACATCTGAAGGAGAAACGCCCTTAGCACGCATCGCCTCCGGGTTCAGGTCAATATTGATCTGACGCTGTTTACCACCATAAGGAGCAGGCGTAGACAAACCAGGAACAGTAAACAAACGAAGCCGGATAAAATTCAAGGCATAGTCAAATAACTGAGACTCCGGAAGTGTTTTACTGCTGATCGTAATTTGCGAAACAGGAACATTCGAAGCATTAAACTGGATAATCGCAGGAGGCTGCATACCCGGAGGCATACTCCGCAAAGAAGTACTCGCTACCGCAGTCATTTGGGCAATCGCAGAACCGATATCCGCACCCTCCTGGAAATAAACCTTCAGGACACCAATCCCTGGAATCGACTGCGATTCAATCCGGTCAATCCCATTCACCGTTGTCGACATACCCCGTTCGCTCAGAAACACCACACGTCTTTCCATCTCCTCCGCGGAAAGACCCGGATAATTCCAGACAACTGCCACCACCGGAATATCAATCGTCGGAAAAATATCCACCAACATCGACTTGATGGAAATAATTCCCATAATAAGAATCAGGAACGCCATTACGCCAATCGTATAAGGCCTGCGTAAGGCTAATCGGACAATCCACATAAATCAGTCACCTTGGTGTAAAGCGAACGCAAAAATACAGTATCCCAACGCGGTTTCAAAATGAAAAGATACCTTTACCCAATGCAGCAATGCTCTTTATACAACTCCCTTTTAAGACGACCTACTTTCCTGTTATTCCTCCTCCTGTCTTTTACCCTTTCAGCCTCTGGCAATAATACCGACGATACCGTGCGCATTAATCTCTTAAATAAAACAACCAGAGACCTGATTCAAAAAAGCAATTACCCCGATGCCATAAAATTTGCAGAACAAGCCGAAGCTCTTTCAGGAAAATTATTGACTAATAACCCACCGAAAGAAATTGAAATGGCAGTCAAAAAAGGGCTGGCCAGTACCTTAAACTATATCAGCATTATTTACAGAAACCAGGGTGATTACCCCAAAGCCCTGACCTATGCTTTCAAAGCATTAAAAATAAAAGAAGAAATTGGAGATAAAAACGGAATAGGGGCAAGCTACAACAATATCGGGACGATCTACAATTACCAGGAGGATTATAACAAGGCCCTGGACTATGCACTCAAAGCCTTAAAAATTTCGGAGGAATCCGGAGATAAAAACAGAATCGCTGCCTCCTGCGGAACCATTGGAAACATCTACGAAAAAAAAGGAGATTATACCAGAGCCCTCCAATACGATCTGAAATCATTGAAAATTTCAGAAGCAAACGGATCTAAAAACAGAAACGCACTAGGCAATAATTACGGGAACATCGGAAGCGTTTATGAAAAACTGGGCAATTATCCCGAAGCACTCAGGTATAATTTGCAATCCTTAAAAATGCTGGAAGAAATCAAAGATGAACGTGGAATAGCCGCTGCGTATGCCAATCTGGGAAGCATTTATTTCAAGCAAGGAGATTACACCAGGGCCCTCGCATATGAAAATGATGGGCTGAGCATTTCAAAAGAAATTGGCGTTTTGTATCTGGTGAAAGACATTCAACAAAAACTAGCTGACATCTATATAAAAACCAATCGTCCGGCACAGGCCTTCGAACATTACAAAGAATACATTATTACCAAAGACAGTTTGTTTAACCAGGAGAAAACAAAGAAAATTCTTCTGGCTGAAATGAAACTAGAGCAGGAAAAAAAGAAAGCCATTGAAAACGCCGAGCAGGAAAAAAAAGAACGAATTCTGGAGCAGGAAAGATCTGAAAAAAAAATTGCTTACTTCAGCCTTTTATTTGTCATCCTGCTGAGTACCGGAGCAGTCGCCTTCTTTATTCAAAAGCTTAAAACAAACAGAATACGATCAGAAAAAAATAAATTCGAATTGGAACTGAAATGGTTCAATGCAGAACTAAAAGCCTTACGGTCACAAATGAATCCACATTTCATTTTCAATTGCATGAATGCCATTCAAAGTTTTATGACACAAAACGATGCACGTTCAGCATCCAGATACCTGTCCAAGTTCGCCCGCCTGATACGATTAACCCTTGAAAATTCATTGCATACATTTATTCCCCTGGAAGCCGAACTCAAAACACTCGAAGATTATATGGAATTGGAAAAATTACGATTTGATAGCCCCTTCAACTATACCATCTCCGTAGACGAAAACATTGACCCTGAAACAATAACAGTACCATCCATGCTCCTGCAACCTTACATAGAAAATGCAATTATACATGGCATCGCACCAAGACAAGATCAGAAGGGAGAAATAAACATTTCTTTTAAATTGTCAACCAATAACTTGCAATGTGAAATCAAAGACAATGGAATCGGAAGAAAAAAAGCAAACGAAAAGAAAGAAAAAATGGGCATAGCCCACAAATCCATTGCGATGTCCATCACACAGGAACGATTAGAATTAATCAATATCCGGAAGAATACAGACGTACATTTGCGCATAACCGATCTGGAAGACGAAGACCATACGCCAAAAGGTACAAGAGTAGAATTAACAATACCATTGCAATAAAATGATAAACGCGGTAATTATAGACGACGAAAAAAAATCAAGAATTACCTTATGCAATCACCTGAAAGTCTATTGCCCGGAAATCAAAATTCTGGCGGAAGCAGACAGTGTTAAATCAGGAGTCGAACAAATCACCAAACATCAGCCCGACATAATTTTTCTGGACATACAATTGCCGGACGGAACCGGATTTAACCTGATTGAACAATTCAAAGAAATCACCTTCCGGATAATTTTCACCACCGCCTACAGCCAATACGCGATAAAAGCATTCAAATTCAGTGCCCTGGACTACTTGCTGAAACCAATCGACATAGATGAGCTGATAAGCGCCGTACAAAAAATAAAAACCAAAGACGCTTCTCCCGAACTAAATTCCAAAATAAAACTACTTGGACAGAATCTTCATAACCCCTCAGCTCCTTTCAAAAAAATAATCCTTTCCACACTCGACAGTTTTCACTTTGTGGAAACAGAAAAAATAGTCAGGTGCCAGGCACAGGATACCTATACGATGTTTCACCTCGAAAGCGGAGAAAAAATACTGGTCACACGCACCCTAAAAGAATTCGACGAACTTTTACAGGGGCAGAACTTTCTGCGGGTACACAAATCACATCTGGTAAACGTCCAGGCCATAAAAAAATACCTGAAGTCCCAGGGCGATATACAATTAAACGACGGAACACTTATTCCCGTTTCCCAAAGAACAAGTCTGATCCAATTAATCGAAAAACTGAATTCACCTTCGCGTTAACTGGATCATTCCCATCGTTCACGAGATTCATTGAATTTTACGATGTATTATCCATTATAGTTCCTTTTTAAGGCATTATGTTTGTTCCATAAATCAGAATACACTTATGACCTTTAAACCCAGAAAATAAATACACATGAAAACAATTAAAAACATTATTTGTCTTATCCTTATTCTGTCAATTGGAACAAGCTCAGCCCAATTTTCAACTTCTCAGCAACAATTGATGCAACAAGGACAAGAAGACCAGCAAAACCTGGAGAATAGAGCCATTACCTCGTTTGTTGCACTGGTTGTGGTTACAACTCTTGTTTTGGTAGTAGTTATTTCAGCACGAAAGGCAAGAGCAAGGGCAGACGAAGCAAAATTTCAGGCATGCGTTGGTAAAACAAAAAGCGAGGTTTATACAATATACGGTCCTCCGGATAATATTATAGATGACGCTCAGGGACAAGGAGGCACCATCTTAATATACCGGACGATAACAACATCCGGCGGAGGTAAAACAGGCGTATATACCTACACTTACCGGAAAATGTTTTACCTGAACAAGGACAATATCGTAACCGCTGTAAAAGAGGATACCGAATAAGCAGGAAGCAAACTTAAAATTTTAAAAACTAAAAAAAACATTTCTAATTTATTCAAAACCAAACAACAACATGAAAACCAAACAACTATTTTTAGCCTCATTGATCTCCATTAGTTTAATAAGCTCAGGCTTCGCCAAAACCAAGCCCGCAAATAAGCAGCACATGAAATATACTGCTTCCCAATTAAGACAAGCAGCAACCCTTAACCTCTGCGACAGCATATACACTTGGTCCCGGGACAGTGTTAAACATGCATGGAATGATTCAAATAAGATAATTTTAACCTATGATGCAAAAAATAACAACATAAAAACATACTCCCAAACCCTTGTAGGCAGCACTTGGGTTAATTCTTATCAATACCTGCTGGCCTACGATATTAACAATAACCAAACAAGTCAAACAGTTCAAGCCTGGACTGGCAACACATGGGAAAATTACTCACTGGATATTTATACCTACAACGCAAACAACAACATAAAAAGTGATACCCTAAAAACCTGGACAGGTAGCGCATGGCAAAATGTAAATTTGAATATATTTACTTATGATGTCAACAATAATCTAAAAAGCGAAACCAATCTGTCCTGGACAGGTAGCGCATGGGGAAACAACATCTTGGATAGCTATACTTACAACGCCGGTAATAACCAGATAAGTGACGTATCACAATATTGGACAAACGCATGGATGAACAGCATAGAAGACCTCTACGCCTATGACGCCCATAACAATCAAACATCTGATTCAAACCTGACCTGGACAGGAAATACCTGGGCAAATTCCTACCGTTTACTATATACCTACGATGTCAATAATAACCAGACCAGTGATTTATGGCAAAGCTGGTCAGGCAGTACATGGATGAACTATTTTAAAGACCTCTACACTTACGACGCAAACAAAAATCAGGTAAGCGATTTATACGAATCCTGGAGCAACTTTCACAATGCTTTTATAAGTACAGACAGTACTTATTACTATTACCATCCAAAACCTTCAGGAATCAATTCATTCACAGCCCTCAATGAAAACATCACCATTTTCCCTAATCCCAGCAATGGACAAATGACCTTACACCTGGAAGGAAACGGATACACATCCCTTAAAATAACCGACCTGGTAGGCAGAGAAACATACACGCAGGTTTTATCCCCGAACCAAAGCAATCTGAACCTGGATATTAACCTCAGCGGACTAAACCGTGGCGTTTATTTCCTGCAGGTAGCAACACCAAAAGAACTAAGCACTAAGCGGATTGTTTTGCAGTAGTAGGTATTCTTTCAGGTTCCCCAATACGATTTTTGATTTTATTTTAACGGATATTATACGTACATTTGTATAACAAAACACACGTGTCATGACCACTAAACTAACACTAACAATCGAAAAGGATATTATTAATCTTGCTAAGAGATACGCTAATAAAAAAGGAAGAAGTCTTTCGGCATTAATTGAAAACTACCTTAAAACACTGGTTACAAAAAATGTTAACACTCAGGAATATGCTCCAACGGTAAAACGACTTTACGGTTCTATTAAAGCGCCTAAAGGATTAGATTACAGGAAAATACTGGAGAAGGAAATAAATTTAAAATATTCTAAATGAAACATCTCTTCCTGGATACAAATGTAGTACTTGATTTTCTCATAGACCGTCGACCTTTTTCAACTTCAGCAGCGAAACTGTTTGATCACTCAGAAAAGGGACATATTAAAATATACTTATCCGCCGTTTCATACACTACTATTTATTACATAGTTAAAAAACTCAGCACCCACAAAGAAACAATAAATGTATTAAAGGGTCTGGAAAAGATATCGGAGACAATTGATACAACAAAGGAAATAATCCATGCATCGCTGAATTCCGGTTTAAAAGACTTTGAAGACGCTATACAATACTATAGTGCCACTTCGAACAAAAAAATTACTGCAATTGTTACACGAGATCTATCTGACTTCAAACACAGTGAAATTTCAACCATAGATCCTGATGAAGCGTTAAGTCTGATCGAAAGCACACGCCCTTAGCAACATTTATTACGAACGCGTTATCGGGTTAAGGCGTTCTAATGTCGATCAAAAACGTTCCAAATCCAAAGAATTACAATATTTTTGCAGGTATGAAAACCTATACGCTATTCCTTTTCTTATTCCTGACGCTGCAAACCCTATTCGCCCAAACCTCTCCCCAGGCCAACTCCTCGGAGATTTTGCTCGGGCTGGAAAAGCTAAACACTGTAGGCTCCGTCCTATACATAGCGGCACACCCCGACGATGAAAACACCCGCTTGCTCGCCTACCTTAGCAAAGAGAAAAAACTCCGCACCGGCTACCTATCACTAACGCGAGGTGACGGAGGGCAAAACCTGATAGGCAAAGAACAGGGCCCTGCCCTGGGTCTGGTAAGAACCCAGGAATTATTGGCTGCCAGGAGGACGGACGGAGCCGAACAATTTTTTACCCGGGCCAACGATTTCGGTTATTCCAAAAACCCTGAAGAAACATTCTCCATCTGGAACAAAGACAGCATATTGGCCGACGTAGTATGGACTATCCGGAAATTTAAGCCCGACGTCATCATCTGCCGTTTCCCCACAACCGGGGAAGGAGGGCACGGACACCATACCGCCTCCGCAATACTCGCGGTAGAAGCCTTCGATGCCGCAGCCGATCCCAAACGTTTTCCCTGGCAGCTGGCACACGTTGATGTGTGGCAGGCCCGCCGGATCTTCTGGAACACTTTTAATTTCGGAGGATTAAACACCACCAGCCCCAGCCAATTGCAAGTCGACGTAGGTGTTTACAATCCACTACTTGGAAAAAGCTACGGAGAAATAGCAGCTGAAAGCCGCTCCAATCACAAAAGCCAGGGCTTCGGTTCAGCGAGAACCAGAGGCAGCAGCATCGAATACTTCAAACTACTCAAAGGCGATTCCGCCAAAACCGATCTCTTCGAAGGAATAGACCAAAGCTGGAAAAGACTTTCCGGATTACCGGGCATGTATAATGGATCAACGGAGCCAATTCAAAAAAAGCTGGAAGAAAGCATACGGAAATTCAATCCGGGAAACCCCGCCTCCAGCATTCAGGACCTGATCGAAATTTACAAAGAACTACTGCCAAAAAATACAGACTTCAAAGAAAAACCAGAACTGGCGGCAAAGGACCGGGAGATAGACTTTTGGAAGAAGGAGAAAATGAAAGAAGCCCAAACACTATTGCTCGAATGCTCCGGCCTTTGGATGGAGGCTTACGCATCCGACTACATTGGCATTCCCGGAAACCCTGTAGCAATCACTTCACAAATTGTTAAACGAAACAACTGCGAAGCCAGGCTCGAAAAGATCAATTACCTGGAACAAACCGATACCGTAACCGCGCTTACATTAAAAACGGAAGAGCTGCGTTCATTCAAACACACCGAAAAACTCCCCTCCAACTTACCCTTTTCCAATCCGTACTGGCTAAATGAAAAACACGGTCCGGGAACCTTCGTGATAAAAGACCCCTTACTAATTGGTAAGCCCGAAAACGATCCCGAAGCCAAGGTCATTTTTTATGTACAGCTCAAAGACCTGACTTTAAAAGTAGAACGCCCTTTGGTCTATAAATACACCGATCCTGTAAAAGGAGAAGTCTACCGTCCCTTCGAAATTCTTCCGCCCGCCACCCTGAACATTTCCGAAAAAGCCTTCGTATTCAGCGGACCCGAACCCAAGACAATACAAATTCTACTCAAAGCCAATGAAGACAATATAAAAGGAACCTTGGAGCTAACTGTTCCACAAGGCTGGAACCTGGAAATAAAAAACAAAGAGTTCAACTTAGCCGGCAAGGGTGAAGAACTTTTACTCGAAGCCACACTAAGCCCCGGTAAAAACAGCACCGACGGCACGCTCCAGGCCTCCTTGAACATCAATGGAATAAATTACACCAAAAGCATACAACGCATTGAATACGATCACATACCTTACCAGTTCATTTTAAGCGATGCCGAAGCACAGTTGGTAAACATCCATTTGAAAAAAGCCGGAACCAATATCGCCTACATTCCCGGTGCCGGAGATGAAATACCTGCCTGTTTAAAAGAAATAGGATATACGGTTACGGTATTAACAGACGAACTTTTAGCAACGGAAAAATTATCCAGGTACGATGCCATTATAACAGGAGTGCGCGCATATAATACCGATAAACGCCTGCAGATCTATTACAACAAGCTCATGGACTACATAGAAAAGGGAGGCAACCTGATCGTACAATACAATACCAACAACAACATCGGACCTGTTCTTGCAAAAATCGGACCTTACCCCTTCACCATCAGCAGAGACAGAGTCACCAATGAAAATTCAGAAGTCAGGATCCTCCAACCCCACCATCCCGTGTTCAATACCCCCAACGACATAACGTCCAAAGACTTTGAAGGATGGATCCAGGAGCGCGGCATTTATTTCGCCACCGACATCGATAAAAATTATGAGAAACTATTGTCCATGAACGACCCCAATGAAAAACCCAATGAAGGCAGCCTGATCATAGCCACCTATGGAAAAGGAAATTTTGTATACACCGGCCTGGTTTTCTTCCGGGAACTTCCCGCAGGTATACCCGGTGCCTATCGTTTAATGGTAAACCTGCTAAGCCTGCCACAAAATAAATGAGCGAACAAAAACCACCCATCGGCAAAAGCTGGAATAACCTGTATATCTCGCTGATAATAGTTCTGGCAGCACTGATCCTGAGTTTTTATTTCTTCACAAAACACTTTCAATGAGTACGATCGATTGGCTGGTACTCGCAGTAACATTGCTATCAATCATCTGTTATGGACTGTGGAAAAGCCGGGGCGCAAAAAACATCGAAGACTTTTTACTTGCCGACAAACAATTACCCTGGTACCACATCGGGCTCTCCGTGATGGCCACACAAGCAAGTGCCATCACCTTCATATCAGAACCTGGCCTAGGCTATAGCGACGGTATGCGCTTTGTACAATTCTATTTCGGATTACCCTTCGCGATGATTGTCATCTGCATCACCTTTATCCCCATCTTCCAGCGATTAAAAGTTTTCACCGCCTACGAATTTCTTGAAAAACGTTTCGATTGCAGGACACGTCTGTTAACCGCGTTCCTGTTTTTGGTACAAAGAGGACTATCCACCGGACTCACCATTTACGCCCCATCCATCATCTTATCCACCATACTCCACATTGACATCTCCTATACCACCATCCTGATGGGCACCCTCGTAATCCTATATACCGTATATGGAGGCACAAAAGCAGTTTCCTATACACAACTGTTTCAAATGGGCATTATATTCGCCGGCCTTTTTATGGCCGCCTTCATGGTAGTACACCTCTTACCTTCCAACATAGGCTTCTCCGACGCCCTGCACATAGCCGGAAAAATGGGCAAGTTAAATACCATCGACACCAAATTCGATCTGAACAACCGTTACAATATCTGGTCCGGCATCATCGGAGGATTTTTTCTTCAACTCTCCTATTTTGGAACCGACCAAAGCCAGGTCGGACGCTACCTCGCAGGAAAATCCATTACCGAAAGCCGGCTGGGGCTCATCCTGAACGGACTCATAAAAATCCCCATGCAATTCCTGATTCTGCTCATTGGCACACTCGTATTCAGCTTCTATCAATTCCATCCGGCACCCGTTTTTTTTAATAAAACCGAAGTCGATCGCATAGAGAACAGCCCCTATAAAGAAGACTACCATCAACTCGAAACAAAATACAAAGAAGCCAACACCCTGAAAAAACAACGCGTCAACGACCTGGTAGAAGCCCTTCACACCGATGATCAGCAGGCACTCCAGTCAGCCCGCACCCAATTACAAGAAGCCGATCAGCAAGCCAAAACAATACGCAAAGAAGTAACCGACCTGATGACCCTCAACAATCCCAAAGCAGACACCAACGACAGCAATTACATTTTTTTAAGTTTCATCACACGCTACCTGCCCAAAGGACTGATCGGCCTGCTCATCGCAATTATCTTCCTGGCCGCCATGGGATCAACCGCCAGCGGCCTGAACTCACTGGCCTCCACCACCATCATTGATTTTTACAAACGTATCTACAAAAAAGACGGAAGCCCCGCCCTATACCTTTCCGCCTCCCGCTGGGCAACCATAGGCTGGGGAATCTTTTGTATAGTTGTGGCGCTTTATGCCAGTCGGCTTGGAAACTTAATAGAAGCCGTCAACATCCTGGGCTCCTTATTTTATGGAACCATACTCGGAATATTCCTGGTCGCCTTTTACATGAAACAAGTAAAAGGAAGAGCGGTTTTTTACGCCGCTCTCATCGCAGAAGTCCTCATTATTCTTATTTGGTTAGCGAACCTGATGGCCTTCCTTTGGTTGAATGTAATAGGTTGTTTATTGGTGATGGTAATTGCGGGCTTGATACAAGGCTCCTCTCGTGCGACCAAGTAATAGTCTCAAATTGTTCTAAATTCGTAAAGTATATGAGGCGTTTTTTACTTTTACTCCTTATGCTATTTCCGTTTTGCTGTTTTTCACAAATAGCTGCCGACAAATATCTTTTTCTAAACTATGGAGTAAGTCTGCCGCAAGGAGATTACGCATCCTCTACAAATGCCGCATCCTCCGGGTATGCACTTAGAGGACCATTTTATGCCGTCCATTTTATTTGGGACCGATCCTACAAGATAGGATTTGATCTTAGTATAAGTCGTTCCGACAATCCCTTCAACGTAAGCAGCATTCAATCCTACTTAAATTCCTCCGGTACTGGCATCCCCCTTCAAGTCTCTGTTTCAGATTGGCAGGTAACCAATTATTTGATTGGCATACATGTGCCACTCGAATATGGAGAAAATTACACAGTTGGGTTAAAACTCCAAGCCGGTATTTCAAACACGGTATTTCCAGTTGAAGACATCATTTCCAACGGTACAGGAATCGTTGCAAGCTCCCCGAACGCAAACAGCCTGCTGTTGAATGCAGGCTGTGTCGCCAATTTGAGAATATACAAAAACATTTTTCTCAACCTTTCCCTTGAAGCAATGTACACCAATCCCATCCAAAAATCCATCACCATTGGCAGCACAAATCCCAATATCGCAGGCTCACTTTCCCAGTCGCTCAATGAAACACAAAACATAACAATCATTAATGTAAGCGCAGGAGTCGGCTTGAAATTTTAGACTCAGTAATCTCCGTTTCTCCTAACAGCCTGCTTTAACGCTCTGTTCTCTACCCCATAAAATTCTGCAAGGTGAACATCTAGCATCACCTTTTCTTCAAGCAGACCGAAGTCGACCGTATAAATGCCAAAAATAATGGAGGTAATCCGTCTTACCCGAAATAGTATACAACGAATAGTAACTAAAAACTAAACACAGCACCCACATTAACATTGATAAGGCTAGTACTCATAGCAGCCTTAATAGTTGTATCCGACATGGGGGGAGAGGAAACGCCACCCTGAGAACTGGTAAGAGTATATCCTGTAAATACAGGTGTTGCACCCAGATAATCCGCACTTAACGTAATACCCACCATATCCGTCAGCTTAAATTTTAATCCTGCCCCAAAACAATACGCAAACGAAGTTGCAGAATTGTATTTAAGATCATCGCTAAACTTAGTAGCTTGGGCACCAAAACTTACACCAGTAGTATCTGTCCCCGACGGTTTAATTTCACTATAGGATACCGTCATAAGCCCGACCAGAACATGAGCATCGATATCAATTTTATCGCCAACAGGAATAACAAAAAATGGCCCTATAAGATAGGTTCCTATATAATGGGAAGATGCTGTAACAGAAGGATTTACAGTGCCGTCCCCATTTGAAAAAATCAGCGTTTGAAAAGCAGAGGTATTAAAACTGTTCATATTACCTCCGATTTGAATCATTCCTCCGACATTCTTTGTAAAATGGTAACCAGCCTTTAGATTAAAATTAAATCCCGTATTTGCAAAGCCCTTAAGCTTAGTCGTGTCCCTTCCAGGCACCGGCAAAGTGCCCCCGGTAGAATCATGTTTGCCAAAATTTCCCATAGGCAAACCAGCTCCCACCGAAAAACCTACAAATAATTTCGAATTATCATTTCCCCGTCCTCGTTTCCCTTTACTCGTAAAGTCAAAATCTCCTGCATATAATGCAGAGGTCACTGCGCAAACAGCCAGCAACATAAAAATATTTTTTTTCATGACGTTTTTTTATTGTTTACTACAAGTTTTAACTACAAATGGTTTATTTCCCTTTCTTCGCCTCCTCGATCAGCTTTTCGTTCAGCTTCACGTAATCATCATTTTTAGCCTCCTTAGCCATCGCAATAGACTGTTCAGCAGTGGCAATAGCGCCCTTATTATCCTTCAGCTTCACTTGTATTTTTGCTTTCAGGTGTAAAACATAAAACGCCTTAGGATTCTGATCCACTGCCTTGTTCACCCATTCCAGCGCCTTGTTTAAATCCTTATTATTCTCATAATAATAATTGGCTGCCTGAAAATACGGACGCTTATCAGCCGGAGCCAAAGCCATATCAATGTTCTTCATCATCACGCTGTCAATATTAGCCGTTACACTAAACCCAACATGTGTCTTTTCCCACATCAGGTCAACATTAGCCGACGTGCTCGTCATTTCTCCTACATTCATCGTAAATGTTTCCACCTTCTCAGAAATCATCATCGGTTTCACCTTAAAGCGCACCAGATCCTCTTCTTGCTTATAACCATCCGTCCCCCAATTCGTAACATTCTTGTTAAGAATAATCGTCCATTCCGTTTTACCCGGAATCGTATACAAGGAATAAGTACCGGCAGGAACATCATTCCCCTCCACCTTGACCTTATCACTGAACGTAACCTTCGTAGAAGCATTAGCACCCGTCCTCCATACCTTATCAAAAGGAACCACCTCACCGAAAGCTACACGGCCTTTAAGACTCGGGCGAGAATACTCAAGCGTAATATCACCCAATGCAAAATTTTGTTTCAATGTCTGAGTCGGGCTTGGAGCCGGGCTCTTTAATTGTTGTGCAAACGTATTCAGGGAAAACAAAGCCGATACAGCAAGTCCCAGTACAAGCGATTTTTTACTTTTTCTCATTTTCATAAATTATTTATTTGTTTGTTTAGTTTTAATTATAAGCAGACAAAGCATTCAGTAAAGCAACATCCGAAATATTCTTCATGTTCAGCGTAACCTGCTGACCAGCGCCCACAGTAATCGCTTGCGAATCATATACCATTGAATTCCCCGAATTAGCATCCCGGCTGATCGCGACCACCGTCAGATTAGTACCAACCGGTATAGCCACCTGGGATTTCAGACCATACACCTGCACCACACTGTGAATATCCTTAAAAACAAGAAACACATCAATATTTTGAATATTCGTTCCGGCCGAAGTAAAATCAATAGTTGTAGTCGCACCACCCGGATTAAAATTCTGTGCACAGCTCACCCAACCCATTCGGGCAATATTCATCGCATAAAAAAACGGGTAATTAATCACTGCAGAAAGCGTATCCGGAATCAGAACAGTCCAGTCTGTAATACTTCCACCGCTAACCCCATAAAACACACTCATCCCGGACAACAAAGACTTATTCGTATCCAGTTCCATAAAATATTTTTTACCCGGCCTCAATACCAACTGTTGAGAACCCTTAAAAGCATTCACACTAATTTCTCCCATTGTCTGAAGAATCTTCCCCCCACCCAGCGAAGGCAAGTTAGAAAGGATCATATCCTTGCCCGTATAAACCTCGATCAATTGAAGCGTAAAAGGATAAACAACATTCTGACCATTCGGATACATAAAAATACTCGCATCACCCGTAAGGCGGGTACCCATCTTGCCGACAATAAAGCCAGTTCCCGGAGAATCCACCTGAAACGTCTGCACCTTCTGCTGGTACTGAGTATAAAACGTAGCAGGAGAAGCATAATCGGGCCCGGTAGGCTTGGAAGGAGCCCGCTGTTTCGTACAGGAAACAAAGAGGACCATGCCAAGGGCAAAAACAAAGAGGACAATTTCCTTACATCGCATTCGCATGCCTCAAAAATACTCAATTATTTAGTATAAATAAACGTAGGTTTGTGCGATAGCTGAAACCAGAAAAACATGAAGCCCATTGCTTATGTCTTACTATTTGCGTTAAACACCACATTATGTTTAGCCGGTCAGGATTCACTACTTTTAAAAATTGACATGAAAATCCCAGTCATACTTGTGCACGGTATCTCAGACGATTCAAGCAAAATGGAACACATGGCACATTTTCTTCGCCATCGTGGTTGGACAGTTTACTCCATATCACTCAAACCCAGTTCTGGACAAATTGGCATTGACCAACTCGCTGAACAGCTCAATACATTTATTAACGAGAAAATTACACCCACACAAAAATTTGACCTAATCGGGTTCAGCATGGGCGGATTGGTTTGTCGATACTACGTTCAGAGAATTACAAACCCTTCACATTTAGATCATTTTATCACACTATCTTCCCCTCATCATGGTACACTGACCGCTTATTTATCCCGCAATAAAGGAGCTAGACAAATGCGTATCAACAGCGAATTCCTCCGCGATCTTAATCGCGACATCACAAAGTTGAATCAATTAAAATTTACCTCCATTTGGACACCTTTTGACCTGATGATAATACCATCCTCCAGCTCAAGAACTGGTATTGGCCGCGAAATAAAAATAGCGGCACTTGCGCATCCCCTCATGGTAAAGAATCAAAAATGTCTGCGGGCCATCGAAACAGAATTGTTACGTTAATCTTTGGCCATTCGGATACATAAAAATACGCGCATCCCCCGAAAATAAATTTCGATTCCCTTTCCCTCAGGATAGCCACCCCAAGACCTTGTCTTTTTCACCTTTATTTTTATTACGCTCATCGATAAGAAACCAAACACTACCGAAATACCACAATCATTTTATTGGCGCATCCGTTAGAAAAATAGAAATGTTCATTAACCTAAACGCCACAGCCATGAAAACGACAGAAAACAATCAGATCTTTCTGGTAGACGACGACAAAATGTTTCTTGCCACCATGAAACTTTACGTTAACCAGTTTTTCAGGAATTACAACATAACAACATTCACAACGGGGGAGGACTGTCTGAAATTCCTTTATAAAAAGCCCGGCATTGTATTTCTGGATTATTTGCTCAATGGAGTTTCTCCAAAGGCCATGGATGGAATTAAAGTTTTAAACGAGATCAAAAAAACAAATCCGGACACGAATGTCATTATGTTTTCCGCCCAGGATCATATTGATGTCGCCATAGACACTATGAAACACGGAGCATTTGATTACATCGTGAAGAACGACAAAATGTTTTTACGGACCCAGAACGTTATGAAAAACATTACCCATAATTTTTCACTTAAGCAGGATATGAACTCCTACAGACAAAAAATGGTTTTATTGGCCGTAATTATTTTCGTAATACTAGGAATTCTTGTCTATTTAAAGGTATTTCACCAGGAATTACTGAATGGCTAGAAAGTCTATGATATGTTACGGAAGTTGTGACCATTTATAGCTCCGGCTATTTCTATTATTTTATCTATATTTATTGCATTTAAAATAACTTTATTAAAATCCCAGCAGAAATTCCAAAATTCGAAATAGGTTGAAGAAAACTGGTTTTGATTTCTGTCTCATTTCCATTAATAATTATTTGGTTAGTTTGGTTAATTTTAGGTTTTGCAAAAAAATAAGAACTTTGAATAAAGAAATCAATTCTTTTATTGCAATTGTATCTGATCATAGCTTTAAATTTTAAACACCAACCTTCGGCATTATCACTTTGGCTATAAAATCTATTCAAGATTGTAGTCGGCGAGACCCATATATATTCTAAATAAGGTTCTTCGACACTTATAATGCCACAGTTTATGGTTGCCCCAATAGTAAATTTATTTATAGAATTACAGAAATTAATGCCAATCAAGTTATACGAGCCTGACCAATAGGAATTAAATGTCGAAGGTTCAGCGGATTCATAATTTGAATATTGTCCTAGCCTATTATCAAAATAACTTGTGTGCACGAAATTTTGAAAAAAGCCTTTTTCAATTCCGATGCCAATAAATTCACTTAAACGATATCTTAATTCAAGATTCAAATCAACACCATTTTTTGCAAAGGCTGAATTTATATTTGATTGTGAGGTGTATTCTCCAGTTGGGATAAGTGCACCATAAGCTAAACTAAATTCTATTCTTTGAATTTTATTTCTATCTGTAGAGTCTAAATTAGCTGCAATTGAGGTGAGCGGAAGGAGTAAAAATAATAACATATAATACTTAAATTCTGTTTTCATAGCGATTCAATAAACTGTTAAAAGGGATTATCTTAGCTTTAACAAAAAATACATTTATTATATTGTGAAAATTGTTTTGAGCTAATGAATTATTTTTTTGACATATGTAATTCCATTCTTTTTCATATAAAAGATTGAAGACAAATAATTATTTCATCAACGCAAGAGCGTAATATTTCCATTTTTGATTATATCTTCTCCGTTCGATAGTTTTCCTTTTAAATAATAAACATATACTCCTGTATCTGCCTTCTTACCTATAAATGTGCCGTCCCAACCAGTTGCAGGACTGGCAGTTTCAAACACCTTCTCTCCCCATCGGTCATAAATAATAAAATCCATTGTTTGAATATTGTCACCTTGAACCAATAAAATATCATTTTTGCCATCTCCGTTAGGTGAAAATCCACTTGGAACAAATATTGTCTGACTGCAATCATTGACAACCACACTAACAGTATCAGTTAAATTCCCGGTGCAACTCGAACCGCTATATGTTATTGTTAAAGTATATGTTGTTGTGACAGTAGGGTTGGCTGCCGGATTTGAAATTGTCGAATCACTCAATCCTATTGATGGTTGCCAAAAGTATGTCGCTCCAGCAACAGCACTATCTCCAATAATTATTCCTTTCCCACGGCAAATTTGTTTGCCTGAACCAGCATTAGCTCCAACTTCTGGAGTTACAAAAACATCATCAATGTAATAATAAGCCCAGGGTTGTGTTCCTCCAACTGCCGTCTGAGTTACCGTGTTCGCATCATCATTAAAATTGCCAATGGTAATGAACTGTTCTCCCCCAACCGCCGTATATTCTCCAGTCATTGGAACCCAGTTGATTTTGTCAAGGATGAAGTTATTGGAGAGATTTGTGACTTGGGGAGTGTAATTTAAAACATCCGTTCCACTGCCATTATATTTTGGAGTGTCTACTGAAAAGTACACGCCTAAAGAACTGACCCCATAAATACAAGTGTCAGCAAGACTTAAGTAATAAGTAACGCAATATTTTTTTCCTGGTTTTAATATAGAATCCATTTTAACCGATAAATATTTACGACCTCCAGGAAAACCAATCGTTATGGCATAAAACCCGGCGTATCCTTTTCCAGTTCTTGGGTAATGGAATCCCCATATGTTTTTTGGAACTCCGACTATATTATTTAAAACTGTATCACATTCATTAAATAAGTCGGCTGGAGATGTTATAGCTGGGGTAAACCACGGTAAAGCGTACGATATTTGCCACGTATCTGTTGGACACGCAGTATCATTTTCAAAACTATAATTCGGAACTAAGTTTTGTGCAGTCATTTTTAATAAAAATAAGAGCATACCTGACATAAGGTATGCTCTTGCGTCGTTTTTAAATATTGGCTTTCTCCTAATTAATAATGACGATTTTATCATATTTAACGACCTGTCCGTCAACTTGTATTTCATAATAGTAAACTCCATTCCTCAAGTTAGATTGTGCAACTTGAAATAAATTTCCCTTTACATTCAGGTCATATGAATTTACCAATTTTCCGGTTATGTCATACAATACAAACTGTGCCTTGCTTCCTGCAATGTTATACTCTAAGGTCATATCGCCATTATTGGGATTAGGATACAACTTAAATGTAGGATTGGAAGTATTATTTGTTTTATTATTGTTACTGTTTTCAATTCCTCTCATTCTGCCTGAATTACTATTAGCACAGAGACTATCATCGTTATAAGTAACAACACTATCCTTTAAAACACTGAGCAGAGCTCTTGCCTGGTAAACCGCCCTGCCTCCAGCTAAAGGACATTGTTGAGCTATGTTAAATAGGATGCTCCTTTCCTGGGAAGTTGAATTGCGATTAAAATTGGTAGCAATTGTGTTAATATAAATGCTGTCCAGTGAAATAATGTTTGATACTACGATATTGGGAGTACTGATACTGCCATTCAGAGATAATGCCCCAGATAAGTTACCGGAAGCAATCAAATGTTCAACTTGCGAAATTTGACCGATGGTTGTCGAACTTATACTATCGTAAAAATGGGTCAGAGCACTGTCGTATGACGTACCCATATTCATAAGAGTATCATTGAAAAGCAACTGAGAATAAACAAACTCATCGTTTGCAAATGTATTCTGCGTCGATGCCCCGAAGGAATTGTTCTGAAGAAGATTTATAAGTTGTAGTTGTAAACAGGGTGGTTCAACGCAACTTGGAGTACAATTGCTGGAGGCTGAAGTAGAAGTCGGAACTGGTATAGCAACAAGACCAGAGGGATATTCATTAGTACCTGTGAAATTGTAATTACCTGTGGGTCTTACATACCAAGTTGGTTCGGGTGTAAGAGCTCCTACAAAGTAACCACTTGATGGACCTGAAGAAGGTACGTTAATCCACTGATTATCTTGCGGGAGTATGGAAGTTCCATTGGTTGCCGGCATGGATGTGCCCTTTGCAAAATTTATACCTGTATTGGTGGTATTCATCTGGTTACAAGTAACACTTGTAAATCCACAGGTTCCTGAAAAATTCATTCCGATTCCTGTATTGTTCAAAATGTTATTATGTACACTGCCATAAATTGTTTGACTATAATCAATTGCATGGATATTTGAATGGGATGTTACAGTGGAGGAAGTAATGGTATTATTTCCGACATCGACACTGCCGTTATTGCTTCCCCCTGCATATGTTAATATTGCTTGGACATTTATTCCTTGTTTTAAAAAATTACCGGACGGAACAAATCCTATTTGATTTAAATCAAGAAATGCGTATCCAGTATATATTGAACTTGCAAGGATTCCTCGCTGAACACAATTATTTATTGAATTTTCATTAATAGAAACGGACGTAATTGGAAGAAAGTTATAACCCAATGATTGTTCGGCAACAATTCCATCCACGGTAGATACATTTGGCGTGTAATTAATAGTGTTAATTTGATTATTATTTATAGCGAGTGTTCCATTGTTGCCAGCATCCTGGTTTGGAAGTATAATATTTGTTAATATCCCCACTCCATTATTATTAATTGTATTGAGTTGCATTGTTGCTTGGGAAGGTATGCGAGAATTATAGTAAGGAATTACAAACCATATTGCGTTAATACCCTCGTTTCCATAAGGAGCGTATGTACTTCCACTAGTCGAGTTATCAAAAATATTATTGGTAATCGTCAAATTACTCCCGTAATTAATATCAATGCCCCTGTAAACATTTTGAAATATGCAGTCAAAAACATGAAGGTACCCTTCGGCACCTCGGAAGTCGGTAGTTCTACCATTACCAAATGTTGCATCTGAAACAGAATTATCCATTCTGATGCCTACACCAATAGCAGGGGGGGGAACACAAACTGAAGGAGCGCATGTATAATAGGAAGCACCAGACATATTCTGGAAAGTACAGTTTCTTGCAGTGACGTAACTTTGGATGCTTTGAATACCATAATCCTGATTATCAAAAACATTTTGATTCCCAACAGTTGCAGTGCCGATGGTTATACTAGAGATACTTGGTGAATAATTCCCCACTTGGTCAATGTAAATTCCTGTATAACTGCGCCGGCCGGGAGGATAGGGTGGAAAAAGCCCCGAAGTGCAGGTAAACTGAGCATTTATAATCGTTCCTGGGTGATTGGCTGTTGTGTAAGTATTAACAAGAACACCAATGTAATTTTCATTAAAAATAGCGCCATTAACAGTAAACTTAGCCCCAAAGTTTGAAACAATTGCATTTTGAGCTCCTTCTATGGTTGAGCCCTCATTAACAGTTATTGTTGATGTAGCCGTTGTTAAATAAATACCCTGCCACATATTTGCGCATGGTAAAAGAATTGAAGCACCTGTTATTACCATACTTGCTCCAGCTAAAAGATTTATTTGAGCATTTGTTCCCATAAAAATGGTTGCTCCTCCATTTATCGTAAGAACAACACCTGAAGCGACTGTAATTATTCCACTAAAAGATGAGTTTGAACTGATTGTAGTGTTAGTACTAAATGTTGTGTTTGTATACCCAGTGTTACTTGTGCAACAACCATAATATTGAACAAAAACAGTTGTTGAAGCATTGCATCCATTGGCATCTGTCCCGGTTACAGTATAAGTCGTTGGTTCAGTTGGAGAAACAGTTACCGTCGAACCAGATAAATTTCCGGGTTCCCAAAGGTAACTTACTGAATTGCCAGTTGCTTGTAAAGTTGCATCACCTGAACATAATATTGGTGACCCTGAGGCTACTGTGGCTGAAATAGTTACAATGCCAACTGTTACTGAAACGCTTGCTGTACTTGAGCAACCAGCTGTATTTGTAATAGTAACAGTATATGTAGTATTATTTAAAGGGCTTACATTTATTGAAGAAGTATTGGCGCCATTGCTCCATTGATAAGTGAACGAAAGTTGACTTACTACATTTGCTGCAAGAGTTGTACTAGAACCAGAACAAATATTTGTATTCCCGGTAATTGTTACAATTGGAGTCGGATTGACATTAACCGTAACGGCTTCATTATTGATAATACAAGGATTGTCTGGAAGAAAATTTAAGGTGTAAGTAGTTGTGGTAGTGGGGCAAACATTAATATTTTCGGTTGTGCCAACAATTGAAGAGCTACCAGTTTCCCATGTGTAATTACTTCCCGCAGGAGCCGAAAGAGTTTCACATTGCCCTAAACATCCAGAAATTGCAGAAGAATTTAACGGTTCAATATATGAAGTGGTAATGCATAATGATCCATCACAAATTAATTGAGCTGGACCAGAGAATGACAATTGGTATAAATAAAGAGTATAACACCATTTTGTTCCAGGGGCAGTTCCAGATGGTATTATTCCTGAATAGTGTAAGTATGTGGGCCCGTTTAGTATAATAACAGCTGTTCCATTCGTAGTGGTTGAGCCTGTTTGAAATTGATAATTTCCATTTGTCGTATAATTTCCAGCACCCATTCCGTTATTTTGATAGTTATCGGCTACAGTATAAAAAAGTCCATTATTCACGAAGTTATAGTCTGTAGAGAAAATTTGAAAATTTTGAATATCTGATGCTCCATTTGGTCCGCTGGTTTTGTCAAGTACATAGTAATAAAATCCAAATGGGTTATTTTCAGTAAATCCTAAAGCTGGATTGTAATTAAAAAAAGGACCGATATTCCCACAAATATTTCCAAAACCGTTTGCGCAACCATTCACGCTTAGGAAGGAATTTTGTCCAGCTTCAACATTAAATATTACAGGATTTGAATTATTCAATTCCTTTTTTAAACTTAAGTTGTAGGTCTGACCCTGTACAAGGTTATTTACATACAAAATAACAGAATCTCCATATAATTTAATCGCAGTTGTATCGGTAGCTAAAAAGGCTTTACCAATTTGTTGTAAATTATTACACCCTCCGCTATAAAGTGTCAAACGAGAAATCCTTCCAACAGTAGAATTTGATTTATTAATAACCACTATTTTACTATTTGAAAAAATAGGCACAAAACTATACCAAATAACGCTGTCAGTCTGAGTTGCATTCATTAGAGTATCATTCCCTGGTAATTGAATGGCATTAGAACATGAAATACCGGGAGTTAAATACTTATTTGCATAAGTTAATGACCCGTAACTCGCCAATGCAAAAGCGCTTGTAATTGTTCCATAAGAAGAGTTTCCGGTTGGATTAATTCCTCCTTCATCGGTCCACTTATTTGTAGTGGAGTTAAACAAGGCTATTCTCATATTGGAATCATTTTGAGTTACGTTGCAGCTATTACTATTCCAACCAAGAGTCACTGATACATTATCTGTTCCTGTGGTTTGGTTCAATGTCCAGTATTCGCAATTACTCAAATTGGCGATTCCAGTATCCAGTGTGTTTCCTAGCGATTGGTTGGTTTTGAAATACTGGGCAGTGAACCCATCAGTAATATGTGCTGGAGCCGAAATTGAAATTGGCTGGTAATCAGTTAAATTTCCTGTAGGGAATGTAAATGCAGAATTACCGATTTTCAAAACTGGCCCATTTATAAAAGAACTAAAGCTTCCTGAAGAAGAAGTTGCACCATTATTTATTGTTAAAAAGTTGGTTGAGGTAGAAATAATATTTCCGGAAGTTAAAGTTAAACCTGTTGAAATACTCACTGGAACATTCAGGTTGACTGAGCCACCTGTATTATTTATTGTCAGGGTGCTGAAAACTGGTGAAGTTCCATTAATACTCTGTGTCGATGTGCCATTGAATAACACATTTCCTGTAGCCCCTGAGTTATTGCTGAGAACGTCAAGAGTGAGATTTCCCGCCACGTTGAATGTACTTCCTGATGTTGTCATATCCAATTTTGCATTGCCTCCTCCGTTATGGGTAAAGGTCGCATTACCTGCAATAGTTAATGTTCCTCCCCCCAATGTAATTGTTTGATCCATACTGTAACTTCCTGTTTTTTCAGCTATGCAGACGAGATTTCCGCCAATCGAAAAATTTCCGCCCGTCATATTTATTATGCCATTTATCGTACCGCTGAAGCTTCCCTGGGTGCTGTAAGTGTTCATATTTACGTTGCCACTTACAATAAGCGCACTGGATGAAGAGGCAAAAGTGAGGGTTACGCTTGCCGAGTTATCATTATTATCCAAAGTCAATAGAGCTGCGTAGGCGGTGAATGAGGATGGGATTGTGATACTTTTCCCTGCGGGCAAATAAACCGTATCGCCAGGGGTAGGATAATTTAAAGAGGATGTTCCTGAAGTTAAACTCCAGGAAGCAGAATTATTCCAATTCCCGCTGGAAGTGCTAACAGCCGTGAATACATTGCCGTAGACCTGGCTTCCTAACAATACCCCACATAATAAAACATTAAAAGTATTTTTATTCTTCATACGATTTTATTTTGGTGCAAATCTATATTATGTTCTGTTACGATTTACAAACATGTAGTATGTTACAGTTTTTGTGTAATGAACGACAGTTTTTATGTAATGACCTGCATGCACTATTCCCTGATTGGCACATTTTGCATTAGCAATTGCATGAAATTTTTCTTAAAAGCTCGACTAAGCGGAACCTGTCTTTCTTCTCCGTTTTCCATTATTCCATTTAAAATAATTGAATTGTATCTTACTTCACGAACGAAATCCATTCCTATGATTTCACACTTGTTGACCCGAACCAGAAGGTTTGAGAGCCCAAGCAAATATTCAAACGTGTAATTCCTTAGAATATGTATTTCCGCATCCTTCATTATTACTCGTTTATTTCTGGGATCAATTGTATCCGTTTTCACAACGGCAATTTCGGCTAGTTTCAATTTCCATTTTCCACGACGACCTTTTATACGAAACAATTCCTGTCTTTTATCTTTGTTTTGAATCGGAAAATGATTCACTCTTTCCAACGCGAGATTCAACTGCTCTTTTTCAATTGGCTTGTTAACGATATCAATAGGAGCAAAATTGATTACTTCCCTCAACCTATCGTCGTAAGTATCCGTAAGGAATATGACCGGTTTGTTCTTAACCAGATTAGAAATTAACTGCCTCTCCGGCTCGAGAATGTGAATATCAAGCAAACAAAAATCAAATTTTAATTTTCCGACACTATTAATAAACTGTTTTGGACAGGTAAAGCTATGAGTCAATTCTATGGTAGGGGAACCCTTACATAGATTTTTCAAAAGGCGATGCGATTGTAAATCTGCATCTATTAATACGCATTTAAGTTTTTCTGCCATAACGCATAAATTATTAAATCGTTTCGGAGGTTTATTAGAAACCTGAGTGCGCCAATTTATGTCATTTCGATAAATTCGAGGACTACATAATGGCCCGAAATCTTACATGTGTAAGAAAAACGAACATTATGTTATTAGAATTCTCTAATGTGTTCGAAATTTAAATAGAAATGCATCTTTTGTTAAGAGATCGGTCATAATGACATGAAAAATGGATGTAAGATTTTGAAACAATATGTGAAGAGATTTTTTGGATAAATAATTTTCTTTTTGTAAATGCGTCCGGAATTTGCATCTTATTTTAGCAAATTATACCTGAATTTGTCCTTCCCAAAGGGTTCAAGTCCAACTCAAACCTGAGATTCTTGTAAAGATTTCGCGTGAATTGCAGCAAGCTCAATTGAATCAGCGCGTTCGGTCAGTTATACGGTCAATAAAGACACGGGTTTGACCTGATTGTTTTTTCCTTTATATAATCAAAATCTTGTCGGATTTTGGGGATATATTTGCAGCAGCAGGATGCCCAATTGCAAGGGAACCGGGAACAAAAAATATTTATGACCTTGATTGGGAATTAAGAGATTTACTAAAGAAACAGTTTAACCGTGATATTGACATTTGTACGGAAAAATACATTAAGCCGTATTGCAGACCGTACGTTCTCAGAGATGCAATTTATGTCTGAATCTGGAAAGGATTATATTGCGCTGCTGGCTATCCTTGAAGCCATTGAGAAAATTCAAAAGATTTCAGCAGTGTAGTTATTTGCTCGAAAATAGATGGACTTTAAAAAAATGAAAATTTATGGCCGTGCCTCAGACCCAGGATTTCTTGAAAAAATTTGCACCAATAAGCAAACTCAATTGAATAAATGAATAGGTTCAACTATGCTTTCTGAGAGAGAAAAATTTATGCTTTTAATTCAAAAATACGCCGGACAAACATCCACAGACCGTCCAAAACAATCCCCGAAAAAAAACAATAGTCCGGCCTGCACATTAAATTCGGCCCATTTAAAATCATAACGAGCTTCCGCAAAAGGCCGGATACAACCATAACCCTTCATCATACCAAGCCCTGCCTCCTCTGAAAAATTATTCGGCTTCGCCACACTACCGATATAATCAGAATAATTAATCCAGCGATTATAATACGCAGCCACCAGCGGGTAAATAGTCCAGTTCCGTTTCGGAAGCAGGTCATACTGCACAGCCATGCCCGCATAATATTCCGTAATTGCATTAAAAGGGAAAAAATAACTCACCTGAGGAGAAATCGCCAGTTGACCCTTCACAGGAATATAAGCCCGGAGTCCTGCACCAATACCATTTGTCTGGAAATCATAATTGACATTCGCACCTAGCGCCCAGTGGTCCTGAGAATATGCGAAACCAGCAAACAAGAAAACAAATAAAAAAACGATGAATTTCATATTAGAGAACGACGAAATTCGCTAATTATTCACTTTACTCCTAATATTTAATGGAGTACCTGAATACTTGTCAATTGCTAATTCACCAATTGGCTAATTAATCAATGTCCGCCTCCATCCACTTCCCCTTCTTCCAGAGGAACCGTTTGAGGAACATAATCCAATTGCTTACCAGGTTTGCTGTAGTCATAGGGCCAGCGGTAAACCACCGGAAGCGCACCCGGCCAGTTACCATGCGTATGCGCCATCGGAGTAGTCCATTCCAGCGTATTTCCATGCCATGGATTCTTCTCCGATTTCGTACCCCGGAAAATGCTGTAAAAGAAATTAAACACAAAGATGAATTGTGCAAGAGCACCAATAATAGCGAAGGTGGAAATCATCACATTGATATTCACCAGGTGATCAAACATCGGGAAAGCGCTGTTCGTATAATAACGCCTGGGAACACCCGCAAGACCCAGAAAATGCATCGGGAAAAATACACCGTAAGCACAGATAAACGTCAGCCAGAAATGCAGGTAACCCATTTTCTTATTCATATGGCGCAGGAACAATTTAGGAAACCAGTGATAAACACCCGCAAACATCCCCAGTACAGCCGAAAGCCCCATTACAATATGGAAATGGCCCACAACGAAATACGTATCATGCACCGGAACATCCAGCGCAGAATCCGCCAGAATGATCCCCGTAACACCACCCGTTACAAACGTAGACACCAGGCCGATTGCAAATAACATGGCAGGCGTAAACTTGATATTCCCTTTCCACAAAGTAGTGATATAGTTAAACGCCTTCACAGCAGAAGGAATCGCGATCAACAAAGTAGTAAACACGAACACAGAACCAAGGAAGGGATTCATGCCCGTGATAAACATATGGTGACCCCAAACGATAAAAGAAAGAAAACCAATCGCGAGAATAGAACCGATCATCGCCCGGTATCCGAAAATAGGCTTACGGGCATTCGTGGAAATAACCTCCGAAGCAATCCCCAAAGCAGGCAATAATACAATGTACACCTCCGGGTGACCCAAAAACCAGAACAAATGTTGATACAGGATCGGACTGCCACCGCTCTGTTCGAGTGCCTGCCCGCCGATATAAATATCCGACAAATAGAAACTCGTTCCGAACGAACGATCCATCAATAAGAGCACCACGGCAGAAACAAGAACCGGGAAAGACAATACACCCAGGATAGCCGTCACCAGGAAAGCCCATACAGTAAGCGGCATCCGTGTCATCGACATCCCCTTTGTACGCAGATTAAAAATCGTGATGATATAATTCAAACCGCCCAGCAGAGCCGAAATCACAAACAAAGTAATACTTACCAGCCAAAGCGTCATACCCAAACCCGAACCCGGTATCGCCTGCGGCAGGGCGCTCAGGGGAGGATACACTGTCCAGCCGGCAGAAGCAGGACCACCCTCAATAAACAAAGAGCTCAACATCACCACACTCGAAACAAAAAAGAACCAGAACGACAACATATTCAAAAAGCCCGAAGCCATGTCACGCGCACCCACCTGGTAAGGAATCAGCAGATTACTGAACGTGCCACTCAAACCACCCGTCAACAGGAAAAACACCATGATCGTACCATGAATCGTCACCAGGGCGAGGTACATATTCGGATCCACAATACCATCCTTACCCCATTTATCCCCCAGCAAAAACTCGATCAGCCAGAATTTCTGTCCCGGCCATCCAAGTTGCAGACGGAACAAAGTCGACATCACCATACCCACCAAAGCCATAAACACCGCCGTAATCAAAAACTGGCGAGCGATGACCTTATGGTCCATGCTGAAAATATACTTCGTGATAAACGACTCCTCATGATGATGATCAGCATGTGCGTGTTCCAGCGCATGTTCAGTGTGTCCGTGATTATCCATTGACATATTTTATATAGTTAAAATTATTATTAAGTAATTAGTCGTGAGTACTAAGTCTCCAGACTAACGACTCTGTACTATCTACTTCTTAGCCAAAAACGGTTTCTGTTTCGCCAACCATGCTTCATACTGCTCCGGTGTATCCACCACCACATTCATCTGCATGTTAGAGTGCGAAGCTCCGCAAATCTTATTACACAATAAAAGGAAATTGAACTCATAAGGATCCTCACCCTTTTTGGCGCGGATCTCGTTAATCATTTTCACCTGAGCAATCACCTCCGGACGCTTACGCATTTCTTCCGTAGTAATCGACGGGGTCATGTGCATAGAAGTCGTCATACCAGGAACCGCATTCATTTGTATTCTGAAATGGGGCATAAACGCACTGTGAATCACATCCCGCGAATTGATTTTAAATTCCACCTGCCGGCCGACCGGGATATGCAACTCACCGTGCACGACAATATCATCCATACTGTGAGGATCCAGTGTATCAATACCAAGCGCATTCGCACCATCAATCAATTTAAAATTCGAATGCCCCAGGGTACTGTCCTTACCCGCATAACGAGCCGTCCAGTCAAACTGTTTCGCATAAAGTTGAATAACAATAGCATCCTTACTGGCAGGTTCCGTAATCGTATTCCACATTTTCAGACCCAGGATAATAATCACCGCCAGAACAATGGCAGGCACAACCGTCCAGATCAACTCCAGTTTATTATTATGCGGCAAATAAGTCGCCTGAGAATCCGGGCGGCTATAATATTTATAAGAAAAATAAAACAATAAAAAATTAATCACAACAAACACAATTGTGATCAAACCCATATTAAACCACATCAGCCAGTCCAGGTCTTTACCATGCACGGAAGCCGCAACAGGCAAAATAGCATCCTTGTATTTAACCACCTGCCATACAAAAAACAACATAAAAGCAATCAAAAAAGCAAACATCATCCGGCCCTGATTGCGATGGTCCTTATAGGTTACCTCATTGCTTTTTTCACCCTTCAATTCCGAAGCCAACTCAAAAACGCGCACCAGCTGCGCCACGGCAATAATCAGCAAAACAATCGCTGCGTAAATCAATAACTTGATCATACCTCTTTTTTTAAATTAATTTATGTATGCAAATGCTTGCTTTCGTCCAGGTAAGGATGATTCTTCACCATTAAAGGAGCCTTCGCAAGATTAGTTAAAACAACAAACAAGAACAATCCCAAAAATCCAAGGAACATACCAATCTCTGTAAAACAGATATGCCAGTGCTGATGAACCGTGGCAGGCATCACCATGTTAAACACATCCAGCCAGTGGAAAACGAAAATGCAAGAGCCCACAAAAATCAGGAAGCCCGAGTTACGCTTCGCATCACGCGACATCAGCATCACCATCGGGAAAGTAAAATTGATGAAAAAGGCTAACCACATCGGCCAGCGATAACCAAACTCATGAATACGGTCATAAAAATAAGTCACCTCTTCCGGCACGTTCGTGTACCAGATCAGCATGAACTGCATAAAATACAAGTATGACCAGAGGAAACTCACCGCGAACATCCATTTACCAAGATCATGGATTGTACTATTCTGAACCTCCTCCAGGTAACCACGACTCTTCAGCCACAAGGTCAGAATCGTGATCATCACAATCGCGCTGATCCAGGTGCCCGCGAAGCTGTACCAGCCATACATTGTGCTGGACCAATGAACATCAATCGACATCATCCAGTCCCAGGACATCGTAGAAGAAGTAAAACCATAAAACACTAAAAAGATCGCAGCCGTCTTTACATTCTTAAAATGGATAACATAATTGCTGTCACCATTCAGATCCGCTTCCAGGGAGCGCTTGCGGAACAAACGTTGCACGAAGCCCCAAACCAGGATATAACCAAACGTTCTGGCGAAGAAAAAAGGCCAACTGAAATAACCATGCTTATGTGCAATTTCCGCATCATAAGCGGGAGAGGCCTTATCATAAACAGCACCATTCATCCACTCATACAAATTATGTACTTTACACTCACCCAATAACAGCATCAATAACATCAGACCCAGACCTACCGGAAGAAAACAAGTCACCGCTTCCATCACGCGTTTCACCGTAGTCGACCAGCCCGCCTCCGCAGCATATTGCAAAGCCAGGAAAAAAGTACCCGCCAGGCTGATCCCCATAAAGAAAAAAGAATTCACCAGCATATTCGCCCAAAAGCGATTATGGTTATAATGTCCCGCCATATCCTCCGGCACATTCCCATCCGTAACATATCCCCAGATTAAACCTATCAGGCCAATACCCATCAAGATATAGCAAAAACGCTTGGCCTTATCTGTAAAAGTGAATGTTTGATTCATAACGCTTGTTATAGATTGAACAAATAATTATTTCCTTTTTTTAGTATCTACTTTAGCCACTGCCGTTGAATCTGATCCGGCAGCCGGAGCATCCTTACTGTGTTGTAATTTCTGAACATAATGAACCAAAATCCAGCGTTCCTGCTGCGTAAGTTGCGAAGCATGAGAACCCATTAAGCCCTTACCATACGTTATCGTATGGAAAATTTTACCCGCAGGCAAATTTTTCAACGTACCATAATAAGCAGGAGGAGCACCCGGCAATTTCAAGCCCACAGGCCCGTCACCACCACCCTGAGCACCATGACAATGAACACAAAATTTTCCATACAACTCCTCACCCTCTTTCAAAATCTCTGGAGTCAAAGGAATAGGATTCCTTAACTCCCGGCCGGCAGCAGCATAACCGGCAGTATCATTCGCATAAGGATAAGGCATAAAACCTCTTGGAACAGTTCCGGGAACAGGCAAACGCATACCAACCGTGCGGATCCCGACCGTATCATCCGACAGTTGGTTGCCATTATAAACCTCCAGAGAAGGAGAACGATACATATCCGGCATGTACTCAATTCCAGGACTGTTCGCATCCTTCTTCCCGCAGGAAGCCAGAACCAAGACAAAAGAACCAAGAGTCAAAACCCTTTTATAAATTTTTCTGACCATATGATAAGTATTTCCAAACATTACGCTTTAATTAGTTATCAAATACACCCCACACCCTATTGGCTATTCGCTATTGGCTATTCGCTAATAACTAATGCCTCCTCACCGATCATTTAACATTCACCTCACTCGCACCCGTTTCCCTCAAAGCCGCTTCCACCTTACCAAGATCCTCCTTATTCACTTCCAGCAACATCAAAAATTTATTATCCGTCGTGCGGGGATCCGGATTCTTAGGAGTAACCCCAGGCATCAACCAGCTTCTCAAAAAAAAGGTGATCGCCATACCATGCGCAGCACACAAAACAGTACTCTCAAACGTAATCGGAATAAAAGCAGGCCAGTTCACCAGGAAACTAAAATTAGGCTTACCCCCCACCTCCGTAGGCCAATCCGTAATCATCATATACCACATCATCCAGGTAGCCAGCAGCGCGCCGGTACAACCGTAGATAAAAGAACAGATCGGCAATCGGGTACGACGAATCCCAATAATCGGATCGATACCATGAATAGCAAACGGAGAAAAAACCTCCTTCACACGAATACCCATACCAACGATTTTGATAGCCCCGTTTTTCAACTGCTCATCATCATCATAAATACCATGAAGAGTTACTTTGCTCATATCCTTATTTATTTAATAAATTAGTCATTAGTAGTTAGTCATTAGTCTTGAGACTCCCTACTAACCACTTTGTACTTTTCAATGTTTCTTCTTAAACTCCGAGCCCGAACTCTTAACAATCGACTTCAATTCGCTCTGAGCAATCACCGGGAAGAAACGTGCAAACAATAAAAAGAACGTAAAGAACATTCCGATTGTTCCGGTAAAAACTCCAATATCCACAAACGTAGGATGGTACATATTCCAGGAAGAAGGAAGATACGTGCGGCAAAGAGTAGGAACGATGATCACAAAACGCTCAAACCACATTCCGATATTTACCACGATCGACAAAATAAACGTAGCGATCAGACTCGTCCGAATTTTTTTGAACCAGAACAATTGCGGAGAAACCACATTACAGGTCATCATCAGCGCATAAGCCCACCAATAAGGACCCGTAGCACGGTTAATAAAAGCATACTGTTCATACTCCACACCCGAATACCAGGACATAAACAATTCCGTCAAATAAGCCACACCCACCAGAGAACCCGTGATGATAATAACAATATTCATGTACTCAATATGCTTCAGGTTAATATAACTCTCCAGGCTAAATACCTTACGCATAATAAGAATCAATGTTTGCACCATGGCGAAACCGGAGAAAACCGCACCCGCCACAAAATAAGGAGGGAAGATCGTCGCATGCCAGCCCGGAAGCACGGCAGTTGCAAAGTCAGTAGATACAATCGAGTGAACAGAAAACACCAGGGGAGTAGAAAGACCCGCCAGTACCAGGGAAACTTCTTCAAAACGCGACCAATCCTTTGCACGCCCACTCCATCCGAAACTAAGCAAGGTATACGCCTTCTTAGCAAGAGGCTTGGTCATCCGGTCACGGATCGTAGCAAAATCAGGAATCAAACCGGTATACCAGAACACCAGCGAAACAGAAAAATAAGTCGACACCGCAAAAACGTCCCAGACCAAAGGAGAATTAAAATTGATCCACAAAGAACCAAACTGGTTAGGCAATGGAAACAACCAATAATCCAACCAGGGACGGCCCGTGTGCATGGTCACAAAAATCGCCGCACACATCACCGCAAAAATCGTCATCGCCTCTGCTGAGCGATTAATCGCCATTCTCCATTTCTGGCGGAACAACAAAAGCACCGCAGAAATCAAAGTCCCCGCATGCCCGATCCCGATCCACCATACAAAATTGGTAATATCCCAGGCCCAGTCAACACCATTGTTAGAGCCCCATACCCCGATTCCCGTACCAATCGTATAACAGAGACAAATAATCCCCCAGGTAAAAGTCGTTACCGACAAGGTGAATACCATCCACCAATACTTATTAGCTTTCCCCTGTACAGGCCTTATAATATCATCGGTAATATCCTTATAGGATCTGTCACCAATGATTAAGGGCTTACGAATTTCTGATTCCTGATGCATATGCTATATTAGTGCTACGTTTAACTGATCCATTCGAAAAAACATTCCCTCCACTACGATTCTTTCTTTTCTACTTTAGCCTCTGCCTTACCACCATGCGCTTTACCAACCTCCGCCAGTTCAGGCTCCGTATTCCGGACCTTTACCATGTAGGACACATTCGGCTGAATATTCAATTCATGAAGCATAAAATAATTCCGTTCATCCTTTCTCAACTGAGCAATACGGCTATCTGCATCATTAATATCCCCAAACACGATCGCCTCCGTAGGACAGCTCTGTTGACAAGCCGTCTTGATCGAACCATCCTGTAATTTATGCAACGCTTTTTTAGCATCCAGCTTACCCGCCTGTATCCGTTGCACACACATCGAACACTTTTCCATCACACCACGCGAACGAACCACCACGTCCGGATTCAACACCAGACGTCCAAGATTATCCTGAGCAGGATTCAAGCCTGCAAACGTATCATTCTCATTATAATTAAACCAGTTGAAACGGCGCACTTTAAAAGGACAGTTATTCGCACAATACCGGGTACCCACACAACGGTTATACGTCATCTGGTTAAGACCTTCCGAACTGTGATTCGTAGCCAGTACCGGGCAAACAGACTCACAGGGAGCATGATTGCAATGCTGGCACATCACCGGCTGGAACATCACCTTAGGATTCTGCACATTCGGATTTTCCATATCCAGGTACATATCCACCATACCAATCCCCTCCTTATCCGCCTCATCCTTTGCCGCCTTCACTTCATTCGGCCAATCCGTAGTATAATACCGGTCAATACGCAGCCAGTGCATTTCACGCGTACGCCTCACCTGATCCTTACCCACCACCGCCACATTATTCTCAGCCGTACAACTCACCACACAGGAACCGCAACCGATGCAGGAATTCAGGTCGATGGACATACCCCACCAATGACCCGGACGCTCATGATTATCCCAAAGCGTTTCGTCCTGTGCATCCTTTTTCCCGGCAGAAGTCGTCAATAATTCCTCCTCATTACCCGCCTTTGCATCCTTCTTATATTCTTCCAATGTTGTTTCACGAACCAGATTTCTGCCCATGATCGTATGGTGAACCTGCGTAGCCGCCAGCTCCGTTGTTCCTATCTCGCCTGAAAGCGTCACATCACCGGCAGTATAACACAAAGCCCCATTCACAATCTGAACAAAAGGATACGCATTCTGACCAACCACACCCGTCTTATCACTCAGGGCACCCGCTTTTGTGCGGCCGTAACCCAAAGCAATCCCGATCGTACCACGCATTTGTCCCGGTTGAGGATAAACAGGCAAAGGAATCGTCGTATTACCCAAGGTAACATTCACAATACTCGCTTCCCGGTCTTGACGCTCCTGCATCTTATAACCCTTCACCTTCATATCAGCAGGTGACATCGTCACGTAATTATCCCAGGTCACTTTAGAAATCGGATCCGGTAATTCCTGCAACCAGGGATTATTCGCATGACTGCCATTACCGATCGAAATCTTTTCATACAAAGCCAGTTCCCAGCTTCCTTCCTTCGCAGTATACTTATTAATATGGGCAGCAGCCGAAGCCAGGTCCATACGGGTTCCAGAAACCTTCTCCTCTCCATTATTCACCTTACTCGTTTCTTTCGCACCTGATTCTTTCTTAGCACCTTTTTTATCCTTCACTTCCACGGGAGCATTCACATCCAGTTCCAACACCCCATTCTGTAAAGCCAAATTCCAGAACATTGGAAAACTGCTCTCCTTCGTTTGATGCGGGAACATGTTTCTTTCCCAATATTTCTGTACAAAAGAATGGTAATCCTCATGAACCTCCGCCCAATTCAAAAGACTCTCCTGAGCAGAGCGGGTACCCTCATGACCCGTAGCCTTGGAAAAGATAGGAGCAATTGTGGGTTGCGCTAAGCTGTAATGGCCAACTTTCGGGTTGGCATCATTCCAGCTCTCCAGATAATGATGATCCGGACAAATATAATCCGCCATTGCAGCAGTCTCATCCGCTCTGTCCGCCAGGGAAATACGTACCCCCACTTTTTTATACGCCTCCGTAAACTGCGAAGCTTCCGGAGCAGTATAAACAGGATTCGTATTATACGTAATCAGTGCAGCAACACTACCCGCCTTCATCTCATTCACCAATTCTAAAAATGCCTCATCATTACCTTGACGCACCAACATAGGAGTCCGCAAGTCAACCGTATTCTCATAACTATCCAGCAACGTATTAATACCATTCACAATCATTTGCGTAGCCACATCGTTCAGTCCGCAAACAACCAAAGCCTTACGCTTATTCGCCCAAAGCTCCTTTGCCACTTTTTTAATATCCGCATCAATGTCCAGCTTCGAAGCCTCCAGCGCAGGAGCACCAGCCAGCGAAGCAACTGCATTGTACAAAGAAGCCGCTACCGTCCCAAACTGAGAAGGCTTAACCGGATAACGCACATCCGCATTAGCACCCGTCAAAGAAAGATTCGATTCAAACTGAACATGCTTCGACAGTTCCGCTTTCTCCTTGCTGATCTTACGACCCTTTGCATATTGTTTCGCAAACTCAATCGGAGACAACCAGTTTGCGAGAAAATCCGCAGAAATGCTCACGATGATGCTCGCCTTATCAAAATAATAAGAAGGAATCGCCGATTTTTCAAAACTATGCCAGTTTGCTTTCACCATTGCGCTGTTCGACACCGCATCATGCATAACATGTTTAGTACCCGGATATTTTTCTGTAAAATCAGCAATCACCTGTTTAGTAGAAGGGCTGATCACCGTAGAACTCAGAATACGAATATTTCCACCGGCAGCACTGATCTGAGACAACTTGCTGACAATATCCTTATCCACAGCATCCCAGCTTGCAGCAGCACCCTTCATTTGAGGACCCCTTAAACGGGACGAATCATACAAAGAAAGCACCGAAGCCTGAACCCGCGCATTCGCACCACCCATGGTGATACCCGACATCCCATTCCCCTCAATTTTGATCGGACGACCCTCTCTGGTCTTCACAAGAACACTCGCGTAATCCTGACCGTCAAAATAACTCGAAGCATACCAATTCGCCTCACCCGGAGTAATTTCCTCCGGCTTTACAATATAAGGAATCGCTTTATTAACAGGAGTTTCACAAGCAGCAAGAGACACCGCCGTCACACTAAAACCCAAAAACTTAAGAAAATCCCTGCGGGAAGTAGAAGTCTTACCAAGCAAATTACTGCCCAAAAACTGCTCCACCGGAACCTCCTCCGTAAACTCATTTTGCTGGTGCTTAACAAATTCAGGACTGTTGGCTAACTCCTCCAATCCTCTCCAGTACGTTGTATCTTTACCCATATTTTGACGTTACTTATATTAGTGAATAGCGATTAGCCAATAGCCAATAGGGCTTATCATTTCTTTTATCATTATTTAAACTCATAAAATTTCTGCGTCAATAAATACCACTATTCGCTATTACTCACTCGTTTCATTTCTATTTTAAAGTGTTCATGAATGCTTTGCATTTGGCTACTCGCTTTTATTAAAATTAATAATGGCACTTCGCACACTCAATACCACCCATTTTATCAACCGTAATCTTTTGCCCTTTATACTTCTCCGCCAGCTTCTTATGTAACTCCTCATAATAAGGATTATCCTTCATACCAGCCACCTCCGTTTTACGGTGACAATCGATACACCAGCCCATGGTCAGCGGTTGCACCTGTTGAGCAACCGTCATCGATTTAACATCTCCATGACAATTGCTGCAATCCAGCTTACCCACCTTCACATGCTGCTGATGGCTGAAGAAAACAAAATCCTGAAGGTTATGCACCTTCACCCACTTAATACCCTTAGGCTCCTTATCATACTTTTGAGTTTGCGGATCCCAGCCGATAGCAGCATAAATTTTTGCGATCTCAGCAGTCCCCGTAGTTGGACCATGATCAATCCCCTTGTGGCAATTCATACAAACATTCGGAGAAGGAATACCCGCATGACGGCTCTTCTCAACCGTTGAATGGCAGTACTGGCAATTAATAGCATTATCCCCAGCGTGGATCTTATGAGAAAACTTAATCGGCTGCTCCGGCTTATAACCCGTATAAACACCAATCCCCATCATACCGTCCCAGGCAATTTTTGAAAGCCAGAGACAGCTAACAATAACCAGGGCAGCAACCGTACGCTTATGGGTACTCAACCACAAAATCGTCGAACGCCACCAGCCCATATCCGAAACCTCCGGCTGATTTTTCTTTTGAGCAACAACATTCAACAAATTATATTTCACACCGCGGAGAACAACAGCCAACACTAAAAGCAAGGCCAGAACCCCACTCAATATAAGATACGTATTCACCGGACTTTCCTCCTGTCCCGCTCCCGCTTCATTTCCTTGCTTAGCAACTTCCTGAGCAGGAGCCTTCTCCGCAGGAGGATTTTTAATATAGGTAATCAGGGTTTTAATATCCTCATCCGAAATAACCCCGTCAAAAACGGTCATCGCTGTACCACCATTATCCTGGAACACCTTATTCGCATAAGCATCCCCACTTTTACGAAGCGCTTCATTATTCTTAATCCATTTTTGTAACCAATCATCGGAAGGAACACGACCCGCAACACCAGCCAGCCCAGGACCAGTAAGCTTTTGAGCATCCAGACGGTGGCAAACAGCACAATTTTGTTTAAAGATTTTAGCCCCATCATCCGCAAAAGCAGAAGAAAAAGTAAGGCTTAAAACACAAAGGAGGAGGACAGCCGCATTCTTGAAAGCCTTGATTTTACCAGCGAGAGTAGTAGTCATACGCATTAAAAATTTATTAAGAGAATGTAAAGATCCATGTCAGCTTCGGCGCAAATTTAACAGGTACACCCGTTCAAAAGTTAAAATCTGTTAAAAAATGCGTAATTTATAATGATTCTAAATAGTCTCACAAGCAGTTGATTTTTAGAGATTAACAATTTAGCAGATTGGACAATATATTGGTCATGACATTTTAATTATTCATCGGATTTTTTTCATTGCCCCAGGCAAGACAAGCAGCAAAAAATTAATTCATGACTAATAAAATTCTACCTTTGCGCAAGAAAATGAAGTTAAGTCAGTCCATATTAATCAGTCTCATCATGTTAATGCCGGGTATTGGTCAACTACATTCCCAGACAGCACCTGGAGACAGCGGAAAAGTAGAATACATACAAGACAGCAAAATCAGCGAGCTGATGGACAAAAGCCTGGCTATCAACGAAAAAAAAGACGGAAAAGTAAAAGGCTACCGGGTACAGATCCACTTCGGATCAGACCGGGACAAAGCCAACGAAATCAAGCTCCGGTTCATGCAAAAATACAACAACACAGCAGCCTACGAACCCTATGAACAACCCAACTTCAAAGTACGCGTAGGAGACTTCCGGACAAGAATAGAAGCCTACAAATTCCTGAAAGAAATAACAGTCGATTTTCCAAGCTCATTCATAGTACAAGACGAAATCGAACTAAAAGAAATAGTAAAATAGCACCCGTAGTTCAATGGATAGAATATCAGATTCCGGTTCTGAGGGTTGGGAGTTCGAGTCTCTCCGGGTGCACCAATAGAGATAAGTCTCATTTATCTCACCATTAAGCCCCTGAACCCCTCGGGGGCTTTTTGATTCCATTTAGAACTTGGTAGTACACTTCTCATAATTCGGCTTGGCCGGTCTGTTGGTTTTTTTAGAGAAGAAGCGAATAAGTTTTGTTTTGAATCTGGAGGAGTGTTTTTTGCTTGATTCAACTTGCGTACTGCCGCTTTCCAAATTTTTACTTTGAGGGATTTTTTGTGTAGATATATACGACGAGGAATACATGGGTGTGTGTTCAATTTTCGGATCGGTAACTGTTTCCGTCATGGGGGTTTCTTCAGGGGCTTTGATTTTTGCTTTTTCGGTTGCACTAAGCTGTAGAGGAGTTTCTTTTGAATCACCCGAAGGTATCACCGGATTTTTAGCGACTCGATTGTATCGTCTTTGGGTATAAAAATTAGTGGCGGTAGTGGTCTTTTCGAGGCTATCCGGGATTTTCTTCATAGCACTTAGCTGCTTTCCCTGTGAGTTTCTCATAAACTCCAGAAAACTTCCACGGTTAGTTGTTTTTTTATTATTCCAGGTCGGACAGTCCGTTGCACCTGTTGTTGGAACGCCTGCGCTTTTAGCTCCATTATCCTGTGCAAAGCACAAAAAGGGAACTATTGCTAAAACAGCTGTTTGGATAAATCTAATGGCTGACATTTCTTTACTATAAAAGACCTACTTAACTAACGTAAGTTATATATAAATAGTATTATGTCAGCCAGTCAATTGTTGACTACGTAATTTTTAATTGTTAAAGCATTAGCTGGATAGGCTCCCTTCAGGGTTTGGTATGGGTTGCTGTTGTGTCTTGTTTTTCTTCCCCGTTTTCATGTCCTCTGTGGTGGTGCATTCTCCCTTTAAAAGAGTTTTCATTTTCCTCTTCTTCCCTCATTCCGGAACGGTTTTCGAAGGGGTTCTCCCCCATCATGCGGTGCTCTCTGAACATCATCGCCCCTGGGCCGAAATGATTTTTCATTCTGTGTTCCCTGCCTATAATTCCTCGTATGCTGGAACAGAGGATTAGCAGTATGGAAAATATGATCACGAACCAGGCAACTACTTTGTAATATATGCCTAATTCTTCTTTATTGGCTTTGGCGAGCAGGAATGTTCCTCCTGTAAGCGATAGCAGTAATACTGCTATACTGATTGAATGGGGTCCCATGATTTTTCTGATATTGGTTTATAATAATTACAAAAGCTGTCCAAATATATTTTGTCGTTTCGCCTTTTGCAACTAAAATATACTAGTAATACGAATGCAGAGACGAATGGGTTTATTGTTGCAGCAGATGATTAAGCGAATTCTCCGACATCAGTTATATTAAATGGTACAAAAACACAAAAATCAGTGTCTTTCGCTGCGTTTTTAGGTAAAAACTGAAAATTAGGCTACATTTTTTATGATATCCCACTCGTTTTTTTATCTTTGCGCTCCATTTTACCATTTACAATGAGCGGTAAAAGAAAATATGTTATTTCATTCAGTGGCCTGAGTATTGGCAAACATGAATATGAATATATTCTGAATGACGCGTTCTTTGAAGAATTAGAGTATTCTGAAATAAAAAAAGCAGAGGTCAGGATTGATGTACGTCTTAATAAACAAAGCGCTTTGCTTATTATTGATTTTATCGTACGGGGACAGGTTATTGTTCCTTGTGACCGTTGTGCGGACGACCTGAGTATGAAGATCAAAGGAGAATACCAGCTTTTTGTGAAGTTGGGTGCGGAGGCAGAAGTAGGAGAGAATGAAGATTTGATCAGGCTTACTGCAAATGAAGGGGAACTGGATATTGCGCATCAGTTATATGAATATACATTACTCTCGCTTCCTGCTAAACGGGTTCATGCTAAATTGAGTGAGTGTAACCAGGAAACGATTAAGAAATTAAAAGAGATTGAAGCCTCGGGGAAGGATCACCCCACAGATCCCCGCTGGGATCTGTTAAAGAATTTGAAGTTTAACAATTAAAAATTACCTAAAATGCCAAATCCCAAACGAAGACATTCGAAAGCAAGAACAGCCTCCAGAAGGGCTCACTTTAAAGCTCATACGAGTTCTTTAACGACTTGTCCTACGACCGGCGAAGTGCACCTTACGCATCGTGCTTACTGGCACGACGGTAAACTTTACTATAAAGGTAAAGTGGTCATGGAAAAAGCCGCCGCTTAAGAATGAGGATTGGAATTGATGTGATGGGTGGTGATCACGCCCCGGATGCACCTGTTTCAGGTGCCGTTCTGGCTTTTAAAGAGCTTCCGGGATCGGTCAGGCTGGTGCTTATTGGCGACCGGGAACAGATCATTCCAATACTTGAAAAAAGAGGAGCCAATCCTGCTGATTTTGATATTGTTCATGCAACCGAAATTATCGGCATGGGTGAACACCCGACCAAGGCCTATTCTCAAAAACCAAATTCAACGATTGCTCTTGGCTTTAAAATGCTCAAAGAAGGATCGCTGGATGCTTTTGCCAGTTCGGGGAATACAGGCGCCATGCTGGTGGGCTGTATGTTTACGATTAAAACGATTGAAGGCGTTTTACGTCCTTGCATTACTTCTATATTACCTAAATTTAAGGGTGGTTTTGGAATTGTTCTGGATGTAGGAACGAACGCAGATTGTAAACCAGACACACTTTACCAATTTGCGGTATTGGGTTCTTTATATTTTAAAAATGTGTATGGGAATGATAATCCGAAGGTGGGGCTTCTGAATATTGGAGAGGAATCGGAAAAGGGTAATCTTTTGTCTCAGGCGGCTCATGTGTTGATGAAGGAGTCCAATGCTTTTAATTTTATAGGGAATGTAGAAGGTCGTGATTTTTTTAATGACAAAGCGGATGTGATCGTATGTGATGGGTTTACGGGTAATGTGGTGCTGAAGGAAGCCGAGTCTTTTTATTATATGATTAAGAAGCGTGGAATTAAAGATGAATATTTTGACCGGTTCAATTATGAAAATTACGGAGGTACGCCTGTCCTGGGTGTGAACGCCAACGTAATCATCGGACATGGGATATCCAATGATATTGCCAGCAAAAATATGATCTTATTGTCGAAAAATGTTACCGAGGCTGGACTCTCTGAAAAGATCAAAGAAGCGTTTAAAGCCCCTTCCGGAGTTCCCGAAGGGGAGACTGGAGGTGCCCGATGACGAAAGTAACGGCTGCCATAACCGCAGTGGGTGGGTATGTGCCTGACTTTGTTTTAAGCAATACGGAGCTGGAAAAAATGGTGCCTACTACTGCCGGCTGGATCGAAAGTCGCACGGGTATTAAGGAACGGCGCATATTAAAGGGTGAAGGGCTGGGCACCTCTGATATGTGTGTTAAGGCCATTGAGGAACTCCTGAAAAAACGCGGCATTACAGCACTTGACATTGACCTGATCATAGTGGGAACGGTTACTCCTGATCTTGTTTTTCCCTCTACTTCTAATATTGTTTGTGATAAGGTGGGGGCTACAAATGCCTGGGGATATGACGTGGCCGCTGCCTGTTCTGGATTTTTGTTTGCGCTTACGAGCGGTGCCCAGTTTATTGAAACAGGCAAGTATAAAAAGGTAATTGTCGTAGGTGCGGATAAAATGTCTTCTATTATTGATTACAGTGATCGTTCCACCTGTATTATTTTTGGGGATGGGGCGGGTGCTGTTTTGCTGGAACCGAATACAGAAGGTTTGGGCATTATTGATTCACTGCTTCACGTGGATGGTGCCGGCCGGCAATACCTGCATCAAAAGGCAGGAGGTTCGGTAAAGCCGCCTACACATGCTACGGTGGATGCTAAAGAACATTATGTTTATCAAGAGGGCCAGGCTGTTTTTAAAGCTGCCGTGGTGGGGATGGCGGAGGTATCGGCAAAAATTATGGAAAAGAACGGGCTTTCGTCGGAAGACGTAGCTTGGTTAGTGCCACATCAGGCTAATAAACGTATTATTGATGCTACCTCGCATCGCATGGGACTTGCCCCTGAAAAGGTGATGATCAATATACAGAAATACGGAAATACGACGGCAGGTACCTTACCTTTGTGTTTGTGGGATTATGAGAAGCAGCTGAAAAAGGGCGACAATCTTATTTTGTCGACTTTTGGCGCTGGTTTTACCTGGGGTGCAATTTATTTAAAATGGGCGTATTAATTGATTAATTCGCAAATAAACGGATTAGCTAATTTTAAAAATGAAAGAGAAGAGGCAAATAATAGATAATTAATTAATAAACTTGGATTGGCTAATTAACAAATTGGCTAATCGGCTAATTAACAAAAAGTGAGTACTGAAAAAACGAGTAAATCATCTTCTAAATCAACTGAAATGAAACTGAGCGAAATCCAGGATCTGATAAAGTTTGTGGCTAAATCGGGAGTGAGTGAAGTGGAACTGCAAACGAAGGATGTTAAGATTATTATCAAAACTAAAAATGGAAGTGGTAAAGGGCCGGAAACAACTCTTCTGCAAACAAATGTTCCGCTGGTGACTACGGTGACCGCTCCGCTGGTGACTCCTCCTCAGATCCAGACGAATATACCTGCGCCGGTAGATGAAAAGAAAGCTCCGGAAAAAGCCGCTGTGAATGAAGAAGCTCACTATATTACCATTAAGTCCCCCATGATCGGTACTTTTTACCGCTCTTCGGCTCCGGATAAACCGGTTTTTGTGAATGTAGGAGATGAGATTAAAGTTGGAAGCCCGGTGTGTATTATTGAAGCCATGAAACTGTTTAACGAAATTGAGAGTGATATTAAAGGCAAAGTGGTGAAGGTGCTGGTGAATGATGCTACGCCCGTTGAATATGATCAACCGCTGTTCTTAGTGGATCCTAGTTAAGCGAGTAGCCACTAGCGAATAGGTAATAGGAAATGTAGAATGATAAATGGTAAATGGAATATAGCAATCTGTAAATTTCCCCTATTCGCTATTTACTATTCACTATTGGCTCATAACAGATAACATAACTATGTTCAAAAAAATATTAATTGCAAACCGGGGCGAGATTGCATTGCGTGTGATACGTACGTGCAAGGAAATGGGAATTCAAACCATTGCGGTGTATTCCACTGCTGATAAGGAAAGCCTGCACGTAAAATTTGCAGATGAGGCAGTTTGTATTGGTCCTCCCCTGAGTAAGGATTCATATTTAAATATTCCGAGCATTATTTCGGCTGCGGAAATTACCAATGCGGATGCAATTCATCCGGGTTATGGGTTTCTTTCGGAGAATGCCAAGTTTTCAAGGATCTGTAAGGAACATGACATCAAGTTTATTGGTGCCTCGCCGGAGATGATTGAGTCGATGGGAGATAAATCTTCGGCCAAGGATACGATGAAAAAGGCGGGTGTGCCTTGTATTCCGGGTTCGGAGGGTTTGTTGCTTGACCTGGAAGACGCGAAAAAAATTGCAAAGAAAATAGGATTTCCGGTGATTATGAAGGCAACGGCCGGTGGTGGCGGTAAGGGGATGCGGATTGTATGGGAAGAAGCGGAACTGGAGAAGGCCTGGAATACCGCCCGTCAGGAGGCCGCAGCTTCTTTTGGAAATGATGGTATGTACATGGAGAAATACATTGAAGAGCCGCGTCATATTGAGATACAGATTGTGGGGGATCAGTATGGTAAAGCTTGTCATTTGAGTGAACGGGATTGTTCTATCCAGCGCAGACATCAGAAACTGGCAGAGGAAACACCTTCGCCTTTTATGACAAAGGAACTACGGGACGCGATGGGGGAAGCCGCCATAAAAGCGGCGACAGCAGTGAATTATGAGGGGGTTGGAACGGTGGAGTTTTTGGTGGATAAGCACCGGAATTTTTATTTTATGGAGATGAATACGCGGATCCAGGTGGAGCATCCGATCACGGAGGAGGTGATCAATTATGACCTGATCCGTGAACAGATATTGGTGGCCGCAGGTGTCCCTATTTCGGGAAAAAATTATTATCCCCAGATGCATGCGATTGAGTGCCGCATCAATGCGGAGGATCCGTTTAATAATTTTCGGCCGTGTCCTGGAAAAATAACAACATTACATACTCCCGGAGGACATGGAGTGCGGGTGGATTCTCATATTTATGCGGGCTATACGATTCCGCCTAATTATGATTCCATGATCGCCAAGCTGATTACGGTCGCCCAGACACGCGAGGAAGCAATTGCCAAGATGCACCGGGCTTTGAGTGAGTTTGTTATTGAAGGGATACAGACCACGATTCCTTTTCACCTGCGTCTAATGAAAGATGAGCAGTTTGTCAAAGGTAATTATACGACTAAGTTTCTGGAATCTTTTGATCTGAAGAATCCTACCGTTAAACCATCCTGAATGTCCCGCATAGCTGAGTTGCTGGAGCTTTTGAAAGCAGAGCCTCTGGACTCTTTCCTGAATTATGTTCTGGCGCTGGAATATGCGAAAGAAAATCAGCAGAAAAAAGCGATTGCACTCCTGGAAGAAATTCTCCTGCGGGATGGAGATTATTTAGGAGCTTATTACCAACTGGGGCAATTATACGAGCAGGTTTTAGTGCCTGAAAAGGCGCGCAATGCTTATTTAAGAGGAATCGAGGTTGCTAAAAGGCAAAAAAACATAAAAACTGCGGGGGAATTGAATACGGCATTGGAAAGTCTGTAAGAAGACCTCAGCGAAGTGCCGGAGGGGTCACACTCCGGGAAGGGCGTCGTTGTCTTTGGCTTTTTTATAGGCTTTGTCTGCATCTTCCGAACTTATAACCAGAAAGGCCATGCACACAATAAAAATTGTCAGTAACAGGACGATGGTGAGTTGGATGAACATGGTTAGCTGTTTTGGTATACAAGTATAACCCGGAGACGCTTCAAATGTTATTACCTGCGTGTTAATAAATGTTAAAGATTTCTACATTTGCAGATAAACGCTGAGATCATGAATAAAGACCAGATCAATTCTTCTAAAGCTCCCGAACCAGTTGGGCTTTATCCGCATGCAAAGCGTGTGGGAAATCTTTTATTTTTATCGGGTGTCGGCCCGCGGGAGCGCGGCACAAAAAAAATACCGGGAGTGGAACTGGATGAAAAGGGTGCCATCCTTAGCTATGATATAGAAGCACAATGTCACAGCGTGTTCCGCAATGTGAAATACATACTGGAAGAGGCTGGAAGCAGCTGGGATAAAATTGTGGATGTGAGTGTCTTTCTGACGAATATGAAGAATGATTTTGCGCAGTACAATAAATTATGGGCGGAGTATTTTAAGGAAAATCCTCCCTGCCGCACGACGATTGAGATTAATTGCCTGCCTACTCCTATTGCCATTGAATTAAAGGTAATTGCGATGGTCTGAGCAAAAAAATATTCGTCGATTAATATTAGCTTAATATCCTGTTAATATTGGTTTTTATGCGAAGGATTTGATCGTCAGTCCATTTAAACCTTAATCTGGGTTTTTCACCTCCAAAAAACGTACATTTGCAGCCTAATGACAGAGTCAAAACAGAAGACCATGACAACAACCCACAAATCACTTTACGAAGATGTGCAGGTACAGTTTAACAAGGCTGCGGATCTGATGAACATGAATAAAGGGATACGCAATATCCTTTCGCAAACAGCTAACGAAATTGTGGTTCATTTCCCGGTAAAGATGGACGATGGACAGATAAAAATGTTTACCGGATACCGGGTACAGCATAATAATATTTTAGGGCCCTATAAAGGGGGCTTGCGGTATCATCCTTCGGTTGACCTGGATGATGCAAAAGCACTGGCGACCTGGATGACCTGGAAAACAGCTATTGCAGGTCTTCCCTACGGAGGCGCCAAGGGCGGTATTCAATTTGATCCGACTAAATGCAGTGATGGTGAGCTGGAACGTATTACCCGCAGGTTTACTTTTGCTCTTGGAAATAATATTGGCCCGGAATACGACATTCCGGCACCGGATGTAAATACAGGCCCTCAAACGATGGCTTGGATTCTTGATACGTATCTTTCGACCCGTTCTCAGGGAGAACGGAATAATAGTTTACATGTAGTCACCGGGAAACCTTTGAACTCAGGCGGAACGCTGGGACGCGACAGGGCTACAGGTTATGGGGTGGTCACAACGATTGCCGAATGGGCAAGGGATCATAAACTGGATCTGGCAAAAGCTACCTATATCGTTCAGGGGTTTGGAAATGTGGGTTCCTGGTCGGCTTATTTTATGAAGCAAAAAGGGGCGAAACTATTAGCTGTGGAGGATGTAAGTGGTATTATCTACAGTGAAAAAGGGATTGATCCCGAGGAGCTGATTACGTTTGCTAAAAACAATCATGGAAAGATCAGTCATTATCCCAATGTAGTTGCCATTAGTCATAAGGAATTTTTAAGCCTGAAGGCGGATGTATTTATTCCTGCCGCGCTGAGTAATCAGATTACGCTTGAAACGGCCCCATTGTTGAATGTAAAATTGGTGGCGGAAGGTGCAAACGGCCCGACTACTCCGGAAGCTGATTTAATTCTCCAGGAAAGGGGTATTGGTTTGATTCCGGATGTATTGTGTAATTCTGCCGGAGTTATTGGCAGCTATTTTGAATGGCTGCAGAATAAACGGAGTGAGTACTGGGAAATGGAAGAAGTGATTGAAAAAATAAAAAAGAAGGTGATCGAGGCCTATGCGAATGTGAGCAAAACGGCCAAAGCACATAAAACCGACCTGCGCACGGCCGCTTACATTGTGGCATTGACTCGTCTGGAGAAGGCGTATATTGAAAGAGGCATTTTCCCATAGAATGCCCTATGTACGGAGATTTCAGGAATCATATCGAAAAAGAACTGCAAACCATACAGGAGAATGGTTTGTTCAAACGTGAACGTGTCCTGGAGACAGAACAGGGTGCGATCGTAAAAGTCAAGGGCCAGGAAGTTATTATTTTTTGTGCGAATAATTACCTGGGATTATCCTCTCATCCTAAAGTAATTGAGGCAGCTCATAAGACCCTGGACACTAGGGGTTATGGCATGTCGAGTGTGCGTTTTATCTGCGGTACGCAGGATATTCACAAAGAACTTGAACGTAAAATTGCCACATTTTTAAAGACGGAAGATACCATTTTGTACGCTGCCTGCTTCGATGCAAACGGCGGAGTGTTTGAGCCTTTGCTGGGAGAAGAAGATGCGATTATTTCGGACGAACTGAACCATGCTTCGATTATTGATGGAGTACGTTTGTGCAAAGCTCAGCGCTACCGGTACAAGAATTCGGATATGGCCGACCTGGAAGAACAGCTGAAAAAAGCGCAGCACCAGCGCTTTCGTTTGATTGTGACGGATGGAGTTTTTTCGATGGATGGATTTGTGGCCCCCCTGGATAAAATTTGTGACCTGGCGGATAAATACAAAGCACTGGTAATGGTGGATGAAAGTCATGCGACGGGTTTTATCGGAAAGACGGGTCGGGGAACGGTGGAGTTGAAAAATGTACTGGGAAGAGTTGACCTGATCACCGGTACGCTTGGTAAAGCTTTGGGCGGTGCCATGGGAGGCTTTACGACCGGGCACAAGGAGATTATTGAACTATTACGCCAACGCTCCCGTCCTTATCTTTTTAGTAATTCGCTGGCTCCGCATATTGTCGGGGCTTCGATTGCTGTTTTTGATATGCTGAGCCAGACCACTGCTTTACGTGATAAATTGGAATGGAATATTAATTACTTCAAACAGGGGATGAAAAGGATTGGCCTTGAGTTCAAAGAGGGGGATTCGGCGATTGTACCGGTTATGTTATACGATGCGAAACTGGCCCAGCAATTTGCGGATAAATTATTGCTGGAAGGAATATATGTGATTGGGTTCTTCTACCCTGTAGTACCTAAAGGTCAGGCCCGCATCCGGGTGCAGCTTTCGGCTGCCCATGAAAAGGCTCACCTGGATAAAGCGATTGCTGCGTTTGAAAAAGTGGGAAAGGAATTGGGGGTATTGAAACAACCTGCCGCTTAGGGTTTAAGACAACGATAAACTCAAGACAATAATGTTAAACGGATTTGAACTGATTTAGAAACCGCACATCGTTTTCAGAAAAAAGCCTCAGATCTTTTAGTTGATATTTTAACATCGTGATACGCTCGACACCCATTCCGAAGGCGAATCCTCTGTATTTTTTGCTGTCTATTTTACAATTATCAAGTACGGAGGGATCAATCATACCGCAACCTAAGATTTCCACCCAGCCGGTTTGTTTGCAGACATTACAACCTTTTCCTCCACAAATATTGCAGGAGATGTCCATTTCGGCGCTTGGTTCCGTGAATGGAAAATAAGATGGGCGCAATCGTATTTTTGTTTCTTCCCCGAACATTTCCTTTGAGAAGTATAAGAGTGTTTGTTTAAGATCCGCGAAGGATACATTAGTATCGATGTAAAAGCCTTCTACCTGGTGAAAAAAACAATGTGCCCGGGCGGATATCGCTTCGTTGCGGTACACGCGTCCAGGTGCCAGCATACGCATGGGTGGTTTGCTGCTTTCCATCATCCGAATCTGCACCGAAGAGGTATGTGTGCGAAGTGCAAGACCATCGCTGATAAAAAAGGTATCCTGCATATCCCGTGCGGGATGGTTTTCGGGAAAGTTAAGTGCTGTGAAATTATGCCAGTCATCTTCTATTTCAGGACCTTCGGCCAGGATAAAACCTATACGCGAAAAAATTTCAATAATCTGTTTCCGTACCAGGGAGATGGGATGACGACTGCCCAGAGTTATGGATTCTCCGGGCAGACTCAGGTCTATTGCTGCAATGCCCGGATCTTCTGCCTGTTCAAACTTTTCTTTCTGAGCGTTTATTTTTTCCTGAGCCCTGTTTTTTAGTTCGTTGAGTTTTTGCCCGACTTCCCGTTTTTGCTCGGGTGATACGTTTTTGAAATTATCAAATAATATACTGATGTCGCCCTTTTTACTGAGTAGTTTTATTCGGAAGTTTTCCAGTGCCTCTTTAGTTGAGGCCTGGAATTGTTCTATCTCCGATAATATTTCCTGTATTTTTTCTTGCACCGTTCTTTATTTTTCAAGGATCATCTTCAGAACGCGTATGTCCTTTTCCGGACGATCCCCCGTTAGCGTTTTTGTTGCTGCTATTTTGTCTACAATGTCAAGGCCCTCTGTTACTTCTCCGAATACGGTATAGTTTCCGTCCAGGTGTGGCACCCCTCCAACGGTAGAATAGGTAGTACGTTGTTCGGGACTGAATTTGAAGACCGGATTTTTTGCGACTTCTGCCTGCACCTGGGGATCCAAAGATTGAGCAATGGCCATCAGGCTATCCGTTTGCTGTTGCTGACGGAAGCTGAAAAATTTGAGTTTGAGCTGGGTATTTTCAGGTTTGTTAAGAAGGATGAAAAATGCCTCTTGTTTTTTTTGCAGCTGCATGCGTTGTTCCATGGTTGTCAGTTCCGCATCGGTAAAAACTTTTCCCTGTACAATGTAGAATTGGCTTCCGGAAGATGCTTTGCCTGGATTCACATCGTCTCCATTTCGGGCAGCAGCTAAGGCTCCTTTTTTGTGGTAGAGTTTATCGGGCATGAATTCTGCCGGGATGGTATAACCTGGCCCGCCATTTCCCAACTGATCTCCGGGTTTAGCCGCTTTTGAGTCGGGATCTCCGCCCTGTATCATAAATTCATGGATGACCCGGTGAAAAAGAGTACTATCGTAATAATGGCTATTGACAAGCTGAATGAAGTTATCCCGGTGCTGGGGTGTTTCATTGTATAATTTAACTCTTATAATTCCTTCTGTGGTTACAATGGTCACCTGTGTTTCTTTGGGTTTTCCGTCATTCGCAGCAAAACCAGCGTGCACAAAGGACACAAAGGTCAGGGCTATCCCTAAAAATACTTTTCCGAACATAGTAATCAGCTTTTTTGTTTGAATTATACTCAAAATCATGTAGGTTTGTTAGTTACAAAGGTATAAGAAACTGTATTGGGAATTATGTTGGGTAAAAAAATTAAAAAGGTGGGGTTATTGAGCACGCTGATTTTGAGCGGGTTGCTGTTAAGTTTCCTTTATTCCTTACCCTCTTGCCAAAAAAACATGGATTGCAAGGCGGTTATTACCATTCTGGATACCTTGAGCAGACCTTGTGCGAATGCGGCTGTTTCGCTTCAATACAATACGGTATCTGCCGGACCCCAGACGACTACCGTGACAACTCAGAATACAGATGGTACGGGAACGACCACGTTTATATTCAAGGAGCCGGCTATTTACGATGTGGATGTAACTTATAAGGGGAAACGGGATACACTGGGGATTATTAAATTGGTTCAGGGCTCAACGGTTTCTCAGACTTTTACCTTTAGATAACGAGATTATCTCTCAGAGGCTTTCTTCAAACCCTGTTTTTAAAATATTCTATGGCGGCTTCCTTCATGAGTAATTCCTGCTGCAGGGGTTTCAAGGGCGGCAACTTTTCATTTGCCTTCCAATGAGGCCAGCCTTCTTCGTCCCGCCCTATAAACTCATAGTGCCCATAGGGCTCCAGAATAGTACAGATGGCGATGTGCATCACCTCCAGTTTTTCGTCTTTCTTGAATTTCTGATAACCCTTGCCTAATTCCTGAATGCCGATCAGGAAAAGGATTCCCTGTATATCTAAATCTCCGAATTGAGGATTCAAGGTTTGCAGTATGCTTTTCCATTCCTGCTCTAACTGGGCATCGGTCATACTGCGAAGGTAAAGAAAACAAAGTCGGCTGCTTTTGAATTGTTCCGTTTATTTCTTATGTTAGTGGTGTACTGTAAATACGTTCACGCCGTTGGAAAAAATTACGTTCAGAACCTGTCTTTTTGTTTCTTTTCTACTTATCTCTTCTTTTCTGCAGGTTTTTGCGGAAGATCCTGCGCTAAAGTCAAAAGTAGAGAGCTGGATGCAAAAAAGCGGGACGCTTCGTTTTACGGAGAACAAGGGCCAAATGAGCGATCTCCAGGGACAGCCTGTGAACGACCTGTTGTTCAGGGCAGGTGGCGCCGGAATGGATCTGTACGTTACATCCTGGGGATTAAGTTATGTGTTTGCCAAAGCGGAGAGATCTGTTGCACCAGGCCTGGATAATTCCTCTGAACCGCCGGCACAAGCCTGGCATAATGAAATGCAGGGGATCAGCATTCAATACTGCCGGGCGGACATGGAACTGGTGGGGGCGACGATAAAGAAGGAGAACACTGTTAAAGAATACGAAAGTGAGGATCGTACAGATTTTTATCTGGCCCATTGTCCGGAAGGCGTGAGGGATGTGCACAGCTATGAAAAGATCACCATCAGAAATGTGTACCCTGGAATTGATTGGGTGCTTTACAGTTTAAAAGTTGGAAAGTTGGAAAGTCAAAAGAGAAATGCATCTGGACTTAAATACGATTTTATTGTGCATCCCGGAGCTGATCCTTCCCTGATCCGGCTTAGGTATAAATGGACTGACAAACCTCTTTTACAAAAAGATGGTTCCGTAAAAATAAGCACCCCGGAGGGTGATCTGATGGAGGGTGCCCCGGTGAGTTATGGACAAGATAGAGCGCATGTCATACCTACGCATTACGCTTTAAAAAATAATGAATTGGGATTCACCGTAGGTGCATATAATACAAACGAAATACTTGTTATCGATCCTTCTCTTACCTGGGCCACGTATTATCTCGGAGGCGGTCCGGCAGGATTTTACCAGGAGATTCAGGGTATGCACACGGATGGAGCATCTGTATGGGTGACCGGACGGTCAAATTATAAGAGTTTTCCGACCATTAACCCACATCCAGGGACAGCTTATTTTGAAGCAACGGCTACAGGAACTGCTTCAATGATCATCCTTCAGTTTAGTTCTTGCGGACAACTGATCTGGTCTACCTATTACGGAGGAAGCGGTCATGGTGCCGGAGGGGGAGGGGCTGCAGGAACTTCCATCAATAGCGATGGAACCAGCGTATGGGTGACCGGAAATACCTATTCCTCCGATTTTCCCACCAAGGCACTTGTAGGTGCTTATAATCAAGCAATCTTTCAAGGGGACAATGATCTTTTTGTTTTGCAATTCAGCTGTAGCACTAATGCCCGGATATGGGCAACCTATTATGGAGGAAGCAATGGTGATTTTGGCAATTCCATTAGCAGTGATGGTAAGAATGTATGGGTAACGGGCTATACGCAGTCAACTGATTTTCCCTTGCTGACACCTGGTGGTTCCTATAAACAGGGAGCGCTGGGAGGAGCCGCAGGAAACAAAGACGTTTTTATTTTGAAATTCTCCTGCGGCAGCAGCGCCCTGGAATGGGCAACCTATTATGGAGGATCGGGAGGCGATGTCGGGAATGGTATCAGCAGTGACGGCACAAATGTATGGGTGACCGGAGCCACCAATTCAAATAATTTTTCCACCCAGCGTTCCCCTTCCGGCCTGGGGTATTATCAAGCTGCGCTGGCGGGCGGAGGCGGCGAAGTTTTTATTTTGGAGTTCAATTGCAGTAACTGTTCGCGGATATGGGCAACGTATTACGGAGGGAAGTCGAGTGACGTGGGAAATTCTATCAGCAGTGATGGTACAAATGTATGGGTGACCGGAAACACCTATTCCTCCACCTTTCCAACCCAGCGCTCCGGGGCAGCTTATTATCAGGCTGCGCTGGCAGGAGTTCAGGATCTTTTCATATTGCAGTTCAGTTGTACTACGAGTGCCTGCGTCTGGGCCACGTATTATGGTGGAACCGGGAGTGTACAAACGGGTTATTCCATCCAAAGTGATGGTAAGAATGTATGGGTGAGCGGCTCAACCAATGCAACTGACTTTCCGACGACGAACCCAGTTTGCACCAATGGATTTTATCAAAATTCTCCCGCCGGTAACTTGTTTATTTTGCAGTTTAGTACTTCGGGTAGTGTACAGTGGGCCACCTATTATGGAAACGATACGGAAAACGACGGGAGTTATATCACCAGCGACGGAACAAGTGTGTTTGTTACAGGCGATGCCCAGGGCGGAAGTAAATACCCTCTTCAGTCTTATCCAGGGGCTTATTACCAGACGACTCCGACAACCGGCATAAACGAAATTCTCATATTGGCTAAGTTTAATATTTCTTGTTCTGCGGTATGGAATTTCAGCGCAAGCCGCGATACCAGCATTTGTTCAGGAGATTCCGTGCAGCTGAAGGCAAGCGGGGCAAATAGTTATTCCTGGGCTCCTGCTTCCGGTTTAAGTTCTACTACGGATTCTGTTGTAACTGCCCGCCCGGCATCCACGATGACTTATACGGTGACGGGTACCTCCAGTATCAATTGCAGTTCTTTAACAGCTACAGTGACGGTGACTATTGCTACTCCTCCAACAATAAGTGCGGATAGCAGCGGCAGTTTAAACTGCAACGTTTCCAGCGTAATGCTGACGGGCACCAGCAGTCCAGGCAATACCCTCATATGGAACGGCGGATCTTTAGTCAAAGCCGCTAATCCTGCCACGGTAACTACCGTGGGAACGTATACGGTTTTAGCCACTGATCTTACGGGCTGTACGGCCTCTTCCAGTGTTACCGTTATCAGTGAACCCAATCCGGTGATTACCGATAACATTACCAATACCTGTCAGGGGAACAAGAATGGAATAATAACAGCGAGTGCGAGCGGGACGGGTGATGTCTATAATTGGAATAATGGAAAAACAGGACCGGTTATTTCCGGTCTGGATACCGGAACGTATATTGTTACGGTTACTGATAAAAATGGGTGTACGGCTGCTGATACAGCAAGTGTTTTACTTTTACCCCTTCCTCTCGCTGAAGCAGGAACAGCTCAAACGATTATTCCCGGACAAAAAGTTCAATTAACAGCGAGCGGTGGGCTGCACTATTTGTGGACTCCTGCTGCGTCCTTGAACAGCGCCACCATCTATAATCCCATTGCGGATCCCAACCAAACGACGAATTACCATGTCATCGTAACGGATGTGAATAATTGTTCGGCTATGGATAGTGTATTGATAACTGTTACCAATTGCGAAGCCACCCAACTATTTATGCCGACTGCATTTTCTCCCAATGGAGATGGTCAGAATGATGTGCTTTACCTGCGTGGCCCGGATTGCATTACACAACTGCATTTGATGATCTATGACCGCTGGGGAGAGCTCGTATTTGAGACATCTGCCCTGGAAAATGGCTGGACCGGGGTTTTCAGAAATAAAATGATGGACCCGGCAGTTTTCGTGTACTATTTAACGGCTACCTTATCCAACGGGCAGCAGGTGAACCAAAAGGGCAATCTGACGCTGCTGAGATAAATAGCTCGGCCAATCCTTTATAATAACAAAACTACTTCCTTCATTCACCGACTAAAGGCCTGCATTTACCTAATTGCCATTGCTTGTATAAAGATGCAGCGATAGCTTTGTATCAAAATTAACGCACATGGAAACGAACGATCAGAAAAAAATAATGGAGGACTGGCAGGATTGGCACAATTACCGTCATCCTCCTGCAGGAAGGATATTAGGTGGTATTGTTTTAGTCGGCATCGGAGCGGTTTTATTCCTGGAAAAAATGGGCTATTTTATTCCGGGCTGGATATTGACCTGGAAAATGTTGTTGATTGCGATCGGCATTTATGTGGGTGCCCGTCATTTGTTCCGGGGCTTCGGATGGCTTATTCCCATTCTGATCGGCTTATTGTTCCTGGCGGATGATTTTATTCCGGGTTTCAGTATACGGCCATTTATCTGGCCGATTGTTATCGTCATCATCGGACTTTTTATGATCTTCCGGCCCAAACGCAGGTTTAATTACCATGGATGGCATAACAAGTGGAGGCATAAACACCATCGGTTTCATCAGCGGCATCAGGGATTTCATCACCCTGTTGAATGGCAACAACAGGATAATTATTCCGGAAATCAGGGTTCAACGGAGGAGCGGCTGGATGCGGTCGTTGTGTTTGGGAGCACCAAAAAAAATATTATTTCCAAGGATTTTAAGGGGGGGGAAGTAACCTGCGTGTTCGGTGGGGTGGAAATTAACCTCAGCCAGGCCGATATTACGGGTAAAGTAACGCTGGAACTGAACCAGGTCTTTGGGGCGATTAAACTTATTATACCCCCCCATTGGCAGGTACATCCGGATGAAACGGTCACCTTTATGGGTGGTATCGAAGACCGTCGTCCGCAAGACAATATTACGGAGCCCGGCAAGGTATTAATTCTCAAGGGTTCTTCTGTTTTCGGAGGAATCGATATCAGTAGTTATTAATTATAAAATTTTGCAGTTATGCAGTGGTTTGTAGCACGTATTGTTTTCCGGATCATCAGCGGGGACGGTGATCACGGCCCTCAGTTTGACGAACAATTGAAACTCATCTCTGCCAGGGACGAAAAAGCCGCCTTCGAGAAAGCTCACCTGATCGGCCGGTCCGGAGAAGATTGCTTTCCGAATAGTTTAGGAGAAAACGTTGTGTGGAAGTTTATCGGGATTGTTGAATTAACAAAAATAAATGGATTGGAGGATGGTACCGAGTTATCTTCTAAAATTGTGGAAGCGGACCATGCCGGAAACTACCTGGATTTTATACGGCAAAAGAATCAGGACATTGAATCCAGCTTGGTATCTTTGAAACTCCGGACCATTGCCCCTTAAACAACTGTTCACCTACAAAAAATACTGGATCGTATTTGCCGCCTGGTTCCTGCTCTGGCCATTTGCACAGACTTACCTGTTGCTTCAATATGGTATAGAATCCAGACTGGCCTGGGCCGATAGTCTGTTGAGCAATCTGTTACTGGCATTGGCTTGTTTCGATAGTACATTCATTCTTCGCTACTACCATACCCAACGCAAAGTCTGGTACCTGCCACTGCTTTGGTCGGCAGGTTTGGCCGCAGTATCACTGATCGTAATGAATTTTAGTGTCATTCATTTTTACGCTGCTGAAACGGGCTACCTATTATTTTTTCAACAGACCATACCGCTGCGTTTTGTGATCGGCTTTATTATCATCGGCGCTTTTATTCTGCTGGACAGGTTGCTCTATTATATACGGATACAGGAGGAAGAAAATAAACGGAAATTGGACCTGGAGAAACTGGGAAAGGATGCGGAACTGGCGATGCTGCGCCAGCAATTGCAGCCTCATTTTCTATTTAACACCTTGAACTCGATCAGTGCATTGCTCACCAGCCAGCCAGAACAGGCCCGGAAGATGATCCATCAGCTCTCGGATTTTTTAAGAGGAACTGTTAAAAAGGATGATCAACAATTTGTGGACCTTGCTTCTGAGCTCAAACAGCTTGAGCTGTACCTGAATATTGAAAAAGTGAGATTTGGACAGCGCCTGCACACGGTTATTGAATATGATGAGACCTGCCTGGCCTTGCACTTACCTCCACTTCTGCTCCAACCTCTGCTGGAAAATGCCATTAAATTCGGACTGTACGATACAACGGATGAAGTGACCATCCGGCTCTCTGCAAAAACAGAAAACCGGCAATTGCTGGTCCTTATTGAAAATCCTTTTGATCCGGATACAGCCAGGCCTAAGCAAGGAACGGGCTTCGGTCTGAGTTCGGTACAACGCAGGTTATACCTTTTGTTTTCCCGGAATGATCTTTTACAAACGCGGGTGAATGGAACTGTTTTTAGTGTGATTGTTAAAATACCTCAGCACCTATGATCAAAGCTGTTATTATTGACGATGAGCCACTGGCTATTTCGCTTGTGAAGGATTATCTTTCTTCTTTTAAAAATATCCGGATAATGCAGGAATGCGGAAATGGTTTTGAGGGGATCAAAGCGATTGCAGAGCATCAGCCGGACCTGGTTTTCCTGGATATACAAATGCCCAAAATCAATGGTTTTGAAATGCTGGAACTGCTGGAGGAACCTTTACCGGGTATAATTTTTACGACAGCTTTTGACGAATATGCAGTGAAGGCTTTTGAAGTTCATGCCTTTGATTATTTACTAAAACCTTTTAGTAAGGAGCGTTTCGACAAGGCTGTGAATAAATGGATAGATCAAGGCAGTTTGCCTGCCGGACAAAACAAAACACAGGAATTGATTGCCGCTACTCTTCCCGGAAGGGAGGAGCAACACCGGGTGGTAGTGAAATCCGGGAATACGATCCGGATCTTGCCCGTGCAGGATATCCATTATATCGAAGCGTACGATGATTATGTGAAAGTGAACATTGCAGAAGATTGTTTTCTGAAAAAGAAAACCATGCATTATTTTGAACAGTCTTTAAATCCTGCCCAATTTCTCCGTGTACACCGCTCCTATATTGTGCAGCTGGCACAGATCACACGCATCGAACTGATGGGAAAGGACAGCCACGTGGCCTTGCTTAAAAGTGGTACAAAAATACCTTTGAGCAAAAACGGCTACGCAAAGTTGAAAGTGTTATTTGGCTTATCTTTGTAAAAAATATTCAGATGGATTTTAATCTTCGAGGTAAAAATGCGCTTGTTTGCGGGAGCACACAGGGTATCGGAAGGGCGACGGCCCTTGAACTGGCCCGCATGGGAGCAAATGTGATCTTACTGGCCCGGAATGAAGAGCAGTTAAAAAAGACGCAGGCGGAATTGGACAACACGCAACAGCAATTGCACGGCTATCTCTGCACGGATTTTACCAAACCTGATGAATTGAAAGCAAGGGCAGAGCAGTTGGTAAAAGAACGAAAGACGATTCACATTTTAATTAATAATACAGGTGGACCGGCGGGTGGGCCGGCTTTGAATGCTAAAGCGGAAGAGTTCGTACAGGCTTTTTCGAATCATCTGCTCTGTAATCATCTGCTGGTTCAGACAGTTGCGGAGGGAATGAAGCAGGCCAAATACGGAAGGATCGTTAACATTATATCAACTTCCGTGAAACAGCCGATTAAAGGCTTAGGGGTTTCAAACACGGTACGCGCCGCGGTAGCAAACTGGTCTAAAACGCTCTCGGTGGAGCTGGCTCCTTTTGGGATTACGGTTAACAATGTTTTACCGGGTGCGACACTGACACAGCGCCTGAGTTCTTTGCTGGAAGCAAAATCTCAGAAGACAGGTCAGGCGATTGATCTGCTCAAGCAAGAAATGCTGGAAGAAATTCCCGCGGCCCGTTTTGCAGAGGCCTCCGAAATAGCAAATGCCGTAGCTTTCCTGGCTTCTCCCGCCGCCGCGTACATTACCGGAATAAATGTCCCCGTGGATGGAGGCAGAACTCAATGTTTATAATCTTACTTTATAACTTTTAAACTTTACAACTACCTGTAGCCTGCTTATTTATTAATAAGCAATTTAAACCCTTTTCCGTGCACGTTGATTATCTCGACTTTAGGGTCTTCCTTCAGGTATTTGCGCAGGCGTGTAACGAATACATCCATGCTGCGGCTGTTGAAGTAGTTGTCATCTTTCCAGATAGAATTTAAAGCGAAATTTCGGTCGAGTATATCGTTTTTATGCAAACAGAGCAGGCGCAATAGATCGGCTTCTTTGGTAGTAAGGCTTTGTTCTTTTTTCCCCATTTTCAGGACCTGATTTTCACTGTCAAACTGATAACTGCCTATTTCGAAAATTTTAATAGTATCGCCTGCGCTGGACTGATTTTTGGTCCGTCTTAAGATAGCATTCAGGCGAAGCAGCAATTCTTCCATACTGAATGGCTTGGTGATATAATCATCGGCTCCCACCGTAAAACCTTCGATCGCGTCTTCTTTCATGGATTTGGCAGTGAGAAAAACAATGGGTATGGTTTTGTTTTGAGCACGGATTTCTTTGGCCAGGGTGAAGCCATCTTTCAGGGGCATCATGACATCGAGCAGGCACAGGTCGTAAGTATTTTTTTTGAACAGTTCAAAGCCTTCTTTGCCGTTTTTTGCCCAGACGGCAACATAGTTCTTAGCCTCCAGGTATTCTTTCAAAAGATTGCCGAGGTTATTATCGTCTTCAGCCAGTAAAATTTTAATTTTTTCCGGAGTATCCATGAGATTTGTTTTAAGTATTCATTTCTGCCTGATAAGGTAAGAACAGGATAAAGGTGCTTCCTTTTCCTGGTTCGCTTTCAACTTTTATGCTGCCTTTGTGTTTTTCAATGATGGCTTTTACATAGCTTAAGCCCAGCCCAAAACCTTTTACATTGTGCAGGTTCCCGGTAGGTACGCGGTAAAGGGTCTCAAAGATTTTTTTCTGATTTTCTTTGCTGATCCCGATGCCATTGTCTTTCACCCGGATCTCCATTCCATTCTCCACGTCCCGGGTAAACAATTCTATCTGGGGTTTCTGATCGGTGTATTTCAGTGCGTTGTCGATGAGGTTAAAAATGATGTTCGTGAGGTGGACCTTATCGCCCTGAATGGTATTCTTGACGGCCTTCAGGTGTGTGAATAGCTGGCCCTCCTTGTTATCCACCTGCAACTGGATATTGCTGATGGATTGCAGAATTAATTGCTGCATATCCACTTCCTGGAGTTTCAGCTTAAATTCTCCCTTATCCAGGATAGCTGTCTGTAGAATGTTTTCCACCAGAACTCCCAGGCGTTTGTTTTCTTCTCCGATCATTTTCACATAATTGTGGACACGTTCGGGTGTTTTTGTAACGGTGGTGTCGTTTAATACCTCGCAGGCCAGAGAAATAGTGGAAATGGGAGTTTTAAATTCGTGGGTCATGTTACTGATAAAATCGTTTTTGATTTCTGATAGTTTTTTCTGACGGAGAATAACCGAAATAGCATAATAAAAGGAGAAGATCAGGCTGAGGATCAGAAAGGCCGAACCGCTTAACATTAACCAGAGCTTACGGAAGATATAGTTTTTTTGATTGGGAAAATAAAGGGCCAGAAACTGAGGCTGGATGAATACATTATCCGGCGTAAGGTTGACCCTGAATTTTGAATCCACGATCATTTTTTGTTTGTCCGGAGGATTTTTAAGGAGCTCGTTGTTCAATACTGCATATTGGTAACTGGCATCAATTCCCTGGTCGCGGAGGGCATCCCGGATCAGGGAATCCAGCAAAAGGGTATCCATTTTCTGTTTATAATCGTTATAGACATTGATGCTGATCAGCTCGTCAAAAATATCATTCACCATATCCGAGCGGTGGGTCATCCAACGGTAACGCTCGTCAGTAGTGTCTACTTTCTTTACATTCAGGGAATCATCCGTCCACAGATCCCCAATATTAAAGGATTTGTCCTTGAGCGAATCATCTGCAAAGTGCCTTTCCCTCGTTTTTTTCACGACAACTCCGTTGGAATCGCTGAGGTATTCTTCGTACATCTTTACCTGGACTTGCTTGTTATTGACCTTGATCTTCTTAAGATCAGAGGTACTGTCGACATTCATTTTGGCCGAGCTTTTCAGGGAGTCGCTCTCCATCAGCCAGCGCATCCCTTGTTTGCGGAAATTCAGCCGGTGAGTGATCCTGGCTGCGGTAGAGGTCTTTTCAAATTTATACACAACGGTGTTCAGTGCGTCGTTAACGTTTTGGTCAAAGAGCTGTTCCTTCAACGTAATCGCATTTTTGGCCCAATACAGCTGGGTGAGGATCAATCCCAGCAGGGCGACGCTGATGAGCAGGGTAACGAGTTGTATGTTGCGTTTGTTCATGTCTTAGCCTTTCAAATTTAATCCAAGCGGGCCTTCACTTTACATACTTAACCTTTTTTAACATGTTTTTTATTAATTTTAGAACTTATGCAGCACTTAAAGAATTATATCAACGGTGAATTAATTGCACCCTTGGGTACGCAATACATCGATAATTATAATCCCGCAACGGGTAAGGTATATTCACTCATTCCGGATTCGGATGAAAAGGATGTTCAGCTGGCCTATGAAGCTGCTGCTGCTGCCTTTCCGGCCTGGTCGTTGAGCCCTAAGGAAGAGCGCAGTAAGCTTTTGATGCGGATTGCTGACCTGATTGATAAAAATCATGAAAAGTTGTCACGTGCCGAAAGCGCCGACAATGGGAAACCAATACAGCTGGCACGTACAGTGGATATTCCCAGGGCTGCAGCCAATTTCCGGTTTTACGCTACGGGCATTTTGCATTTGTCGGAAGAAGCAAATATCATGGAGAATACCGCTGTGAATTATACCTTGAACGAGCCAAGCGGTATTGCAGGCTGTATCTCTCCCTGGAATTTGCCTTTGTATTTATTCACCTGGAAGATTGCTCCTGCACTTGCTGCCGGATGCACGGTAGTTGCCAAGCCTTCGGAGATAACGCCTATGACAGCGTATTTGCTGAGCGAATTGTGCATCGAGGCAGGTTTACCCAAAGGTGTTTTAAACATTGTACATGGATACGGACATAAGGTGGGTGCCGCTATAACGGCACACCCGGGTATTCCGGTTATCTCCTTTACAGGAGGCACCAAAACAGGTGCCGAAATTGCAAGGGTAGCGGCTCCTATGTTCAAAAAGCTCTCTTTGGAACTGGGCGGTAAAAATCCGAACATCATTTTTGCGGATTGTGACTTTGAGCAAATGCTGAAAACTACGCTGCACTCTTCCTTCTCTAACCAGGGAGAAATTTGCCTTTGTGGTTCCCGAATTTTTATTGAACGCCCTTTGTATGAGCAGTTCAAGAAAGCCTTTGTAGAAAAAACGAAAGAACTGAAAGCAGGAAATCCGGCTGATGACAAAACCCGGCACGGAGCCATTGCATCGAAACAACATAAAGAAAAAATACTTTCTTATATCGCCCTGGCAAAAGAAGAAGGGGGAACTATTTTATGCGGGGGCCAGGAAGTAAAGGTTCCGGGAGAATGTGCGGAAGGCTGGTTCATCGAGCCGACCGTGATCGAAGGTTTGTCGTATACCTGTCGCACAAACCAGGAAGAAATTTTCGGTCCGGTTGTAACGCTTACTCCTTTTGACACCGAAGAGGAAGCCCTGATGTATGCGAACAGCACGCAGTATGGCCTTGCGGGAATTATCTGGACGCAGAATTTAACCCGTGCTCACCGGGTGGCCCAGCGTTTGCAATCGGGTATCATCTGGATCAATTGCTGGCTGCTGCGGGATCTGCGAACGCCTTTTGGCGGTATGAAAAAATCGGGCGTTGGGCGGGAAGGTGGTTTTGAAGCCCTTCGCTTTTTTATGGAGCCTAAGAATGTGTGTATTAAGTTAGCGAATAGCCAATAGCGAGTAACTAATCCTCTTATTTTTGTACCTATTAAAAACCTAATATGCTCGATAAAGACGGTATCGCCAAACGAATAGCCCAGGAGTTAAAAGACGGTTATTATGTGAACCTTGGAATCGGTATTCCTACCCTCGTTGCCAATTATGTTCCCAAGGGATTGAACGTGATCTTTCAATCGGAAAATGGCATACTCGGAATGGGGCCCTTCCCCTTCGAGGGGGAAGAAAGCGCGGATCTTATCAACGCAGGAAAACAAACAGTTACTTTATTGCCGGGAGCGGCTATCTTTGATTCAGCAACAAGTTTCGCGATGATACGCGGTCAGCATGTAAACCTGACCGTGCTGGGAGGAATGGAAGTAAGTGAACAGGGAGATATTGCCAACTGGAAAATTCCGGGCAAAATGGTGAAGGGTATGGGCGGAGCGATGGACTTGGTGGCTTCCGCAGAAAACATCATTGTAGCGATGCAGCATGTAAACAAAGCAGGGGAATCCAAATTGCTGCCCAAGTGTACTTTACCTTTAACGGGTGTACGTTGTGTAAAAAAGATTGTTACAGAGCTGGCGGTAATTGATGTAACTCCGGCGGGGTTCAAGCTGATTGAGCGGGCTCCGGGAGTGAGTGTTGAACAGATTAAGAACGCAACGCTCGGGAAATTGGTGGTGGAGGGGGAGATTCCGGAAATGAAGATGGATTAAAATAAATGAGCAAAGATTCTGACAAAGTGATTCCACAATTGAGTAATAAAGCATTTTGGGATACGGACATGAAATTGCTGGATTTTGATAAACAAAAGAAAGCAATTATCGGAAGGGTTTTTAATGATGGAACATGGAACGACATCTTAGCTGTCTGGAATTATTATGGTGACGCAATTGTTGTTGATTCCCTGGTAACAGCTGCGTATTTGAAAAGAAGCGCGGTTCTTCTTGCAGCGAAGATGTTCAAAATAGATCCTAAGCTATTCAAATGCTACGAAAAGATACAGTCACAGAAGAGCTTATAACTATTTTGAAAAAGTTGATGAAGCAACAATCACTCGTTGACTTTCGCCTGGCCGGAGGAACTGCGCTTGCTCTTCAGTTAGGACACCGCAGATCCGTTGACATCGATTTGTTTACATCTTCCGAATTAAATAAGCCGATCATTAAAGATGAGCTTATGAGCACTTTTTTGGGCCTGCTGCCGGAAAAGGAAAGTCGTTGGGGCTTACGATATACCATACAAGGAATAAAGGTTGAATTATACGGGTGGAATATTCCATTCATAAAACTCCCCATTGAAGAAGAAGGGGTCAGGATGGCCGCTTTAGAAGATATTGCAGCCATGAAATTAGAAGCAATTAAAGAACGTCAGGAAAAAAAGGATTTTTATGACCTCGCCGCCTTGATTCAAAAATTTTCTTTGAAAGAAATGTTAGATTTCTATAAAATAAAATATCCTGATCTGGATATCCGTTTTGTAGCCGATGCGTTGAGCAATATTGACGCAGCCGACGAAACGCCCGAACCTTTAATACTGACAGAGTCAAATTGGCAGAAAACAAAAAATGCTATCTTAGAGGCTTTTGATCAATTTGTGAAGCAACAAAAAAGAAAGTGAACGTATGCCGCAAAAGCTTTCTATTCTTATTCCCGCTTATAACGAAGCTCCCACCATCCATCTTATTCTTGACAAAATTTTAGCCGTTCAACTGAATAATGATCTTCAGAAAGAAATCATTATTGTAAATGATTGCTCCAAAGACGCGACCAAGGAAGTCATTGAAAAATACATCGCAGAGCATCCCCTTAATGATATACGGTTGTTTAACCAGACTTTTAACCAGGGCAAAGGGGCTGCCATCCACAAAGGCATTGAGCTCGCAACAGGAGATTATATCATTGTTCAGGATGCCGACCTGGAATACGATCCGAATGAATATACGATCTTGCTAAAACCGATAACGGATGGCTTCGCAGATGTGGTATTTGGTTCCCGCTTTATGGGCGGGAAACCTCATCGCGTGTTGTTTTTCTGGCATACCATCGGCAACAAATTCCTGACGACGTTATCGAATGTGTTTACCAATCTGAATCTTACAGACATGGAAACCTGCTATAAGCTTTTCAAGGCCGACATGCTGAAAGGTTTAAAGCTTGAAGAAAAACGCTTCGGTTTTGAACCTGAGGTAACAGCCAAAATCGCCCAGGTATCAAAAGTCCGCATATACGAAGTTGGAATTTCGTATTATGGACGCACATACGAGGAAGGAAAGAAAATCGGATGGAAGGACGGATTCAGGGCGATCTGGTGTATCCTAAAGTATGGATTTTTCGGAAGTAGATCATAGTTGTTTGTTTGTATACTGAACGAGGTTTGCCTTTTATGAAAGACAGTCTGTGGTTTCCAGGTAAAAAACCAATATTTTATATTGGACTGTTATTTTTTGCCGTATTATTTTATTGGGCTTCCGTTTTTTACCTGGAAAGAATGTGTTGTGCAGACTCTGCTTTTTTCGCATTCCGCATTATTCAGGAAGGTACTTATGATTTTGAACTGGGGAGATGGGGGTCCGTGTTTTCGCAGACGATTCCATTACTGGCCGTAAAATTAGGCGCCTCTCTTCCGACTTTTTTAAAATTATATTCCCTCTCTTTTATCGGAGTTTATTTTTTGATTTTTCTTCTTTTGTTTTTTTTCTTCAAAGACGAATCCGCAGGATTAGGGTTAATGCTCTATTTATGCTTGGGTTTCCGGGAAACATTTTTTTTCCCGGTAGCCGAATTATTATCAGGGGGAGCCGTAGCTTTTCTTGTATGGCCCGTTATCAAAAGATTGGCACTCCCGGAAACCTCCAGGAATGGCAAAGTAATTCTTTGGATTACTTTTGCCTTTCTTCTCTGTCTCTGCTCCTATTTTCATCAATTGACGGTCTTTCCAATACTTTTTATCATACTCGTTGAATTCCTTCTTTCAAAAAAATCCAATTACGCGGTATACCTTTCCTTATTACTGGTAACAGTCATTTGGTTTTTCATACGAATAAAGTTGCTGACACATTCGGCTTACGAAAGCGGAAAGATTCCGGGTTTTGCCGTTTTTATTAAACATTTAGTACAACTACGAAATCTACCCAGCACACCATATTTTACGAAATTATTCCTCCATCCTTTATGGCCCTTAACCATACTTTATTTTTTAAGCATATTTCACTTATTCTTTTCGAAAAAGTTTCTAGCCGCATTACTTGGATTACTGTTTATCCCTGGATATGTTATTCTTGTGCTTGTTTCTAATTTTAATGGGGATGCTCCCATGTGTCTGGAAACATACGTTGTCATTGTAGGCTTGCTGGTAGCAGTATTATTCATAACCGCATTTAAAGAATTCATGTCCCGCAAAGTATTTTTACTCGGCCTTGTAGTGATCCTGTTTATTAATCTTAAAAAAATGTACGAAACCCATTACCTGTTTTCTGAGCGGATTAATTATTACAAACACCTGGCGGCCTTTGCAAAGGAAAAACCCAATAAAAAATTTCTTCTTCACGAACGCAATTTCCAATGGGCCATTTGTCAAAGCACCTGGCCATTACCTTTTGAAACGCTTTTAACCTCTTCACTTACTTCACCCGATAGCGCCAGCACTTTTTATTTATTGCACGAACATGAAAATCTAGATACGCTTATTAACAAAAATCCGATATTTTTAGGACCTGAGTCTGCTGTAACCTGGTTTATGTGGGGGCAGAATCCCAACTACTTTAGATTGCCGCAAAGTGGTTATGTGGATGCCAATACGGAACAAAAAGATACCAGCTTTACACATTGCGATAAATCCAATGTATTCATTCAACCATTACGATCGTTTATGAAAGTTCCGGCCAATCAGGAATTCATCTATATTCCGGTCAAAATCATTAACAAATCGGGGAAAGTATTAGCCTCTGAACCGGATCATAAAACGGATACACGCTTGTCTTATCACATTTATGATCTGGATGGGAAAGTCATTATTCAAAATGGAATAAAAACTTTATTAGATGTTGACATTGAAAAAGAATATACCCAGGAATTGTCTGTTGAAAACACTTTAAAACACGGGTATTACATTGTCGAAATCGATCTGTTAACAGAAGGAAAAAGATGGTGGGGAATTAATTCTCGGGTAGAGATTGTAATTCCTAATTTTGAAAATCTCAGAATTACTGGATTTTTAAACAGGCCTTAAAAGAACAAGATTCGTATGAAAGATAAACTGCAAAACAATTGGCTATTATTTACAAGTGGCTTACTCTTACTCCTGCTTCTGATGGTCGATTTGTTTTTTTACAAGGAAAAGCTATACGGAGACGCCTCTTATTATTTGTTTCAGATAGTAAACGACAAGGGGTTTGCAATTGAACATAGGCGACCCATAGCAATCCTCATTGAACTTTTTCCATTGCTACTGGTAAAACTCAAAGCTTCACTGGACTTAATCATCTTATTTTTTTCCATAAATCAATGGTTCTATCTTTTCTCTTGCATTCTCCTCTCTGTTTTGGTACTCAAAGACATAAAGGGAGCGGTCGGAATTTTATTTTCTATTCTTCTGGGATCCAAATTGAATTATTTCAACCCTGTTTCAGAGCTAATTTTGAGTGCTCCGCTGTTCTTTATTTTATTAAGTTTACTTAAGAGGCAAAATAATGTCGCCGCCCGTTTTTTTACCTTTGGGTTGATTTTGGTATTGGTCTTCAGCCATCCCTTAAATTCCTTCCTGCTTCCACTTATTTTGTTGTTCGACCATCTGCATTATAAGAAAGCATTCTCCAGGAGGAATATCGCGCTTTACCTCTATGTAATTAGTTGCATGGCCATACATTATTATCTGTTGGATCCCTATGAAAAAAATCCGTTAAACGAGCTCAACACGAATCAATACGGCCCCCTGGAGGGTATTAAGCACTTTAATTTTGCGGAATTCGGAGTATCCGCCTTAACGAATTACCTTGGAACTACCATCCTTGGTTTTCTATGCCTCTATTGTTTAATAAAAGAAAAATCCTACCAATTGCTTGTAATAGTTTTGGGATTTATTGTCGGATACTTTTTTCTGGTGCTATACAAGTTCAGTTTTTTAACCGGTGAACCTTTTGAAAGATATATGTTTCCGATACCTCTTGTGCTATGTTTGTATTTTTTTAACTACATACACATGGACAACCTCAAGGTACATGGCAGTACATTTTTTTTTATTTTAGTATTACTATTGCCTTTTTATCAGTTTTATAAACTGGTAAATTACGGGCTCTTTGTTAAAAATAGATACAGCTATTTAGAAGGTGCTATAAGTTACGCCCAGCAGTTTAAAGATCAGAAAGTCGGGTTTAGAGTGGAAAATTATTATACACGTCCCAAAGGCCATGATTGGATCATGTCGAACGAATCACTGCTTTTATCTGCTTCCAATAAAAGTCAGCAAACCAGGCAAGTTTTTGTTATTGAAGGAATGCCAGGTAATGCCGTTTCAACTTTACCTTCTGACTGTTTTTTCTACGCACCCTGGTGGGGCAAAAATATACAAGAATTTAATCCGGATTATTTTATGTTAAGGGAAGGACCCATCAGGTTCGCCAATACCGACTCTATTCAATCCTCTTATCCGGATAGTTTTTTTAAGAACATTTCGATAACCATCGGGGGTCCGACAACAGTTAAAGCCCAAAGAGAGTATTTGTTTCCAATTACTATTTATAATCTTAATCATATACCTTTAACATCCGGCCGAAAAAAAGAACAGGTCCATTTATCTTATTACTGGTCAAATATGGAAGTAAACGTAAATTATGACGGCATACGGAGTCCGGTCCTGGCGGATGTTTATACCTCTTTAGATCAAGAGGTCATTGTAAAATCTCCGGCTAAAAAGGGAATATACAAACTTCAAATCGCTGTTGTCTATGAGGATAAAAAATGGTGCGAAGTAAACTCCGAAAAATTAATTACTGTTGAGTAAATTGTCAAAGCATTTTAAGCATGGTTAAGCATCCTCAAATATCTGTAATTATACCCATCTACAACGAAGAACAAAACATTCCGGTTCTTTTTAAGAGGTTGGAAACTGTAGTATCCGGAATAACCGATCAATACGAATTTATTTTTATAAACGACGGAAGCAAAGACCAGTCTTTATTTCTGATTAGGGAACTATGCAAAAATAATGACAAGCTAAAATACATCAGCTTAAGCAGAAACTTTGGGCATCAGATTGCAGTTTGTTCGGGCTTGGACATGTGTTTGGGAAATACAGCAGTTATTATTGATGCCGACTTACAAGATCCTCCCGAGTTAATCGGAGATTTATATGCCAAAATGAAATCCGGCTATGAAGTAGTATATGCTAAACGAAAATCCCGCCAGGGCGAAAGCTTTGCCAAAAAATATACTGCGAAGGCTTTTTACAGGATCTTGAAGAAGATTACAAATATCAATATTCCGGTGGATACAGGAGATTTTCGGATCATTGACAGAAAAATTATTGACTTACTTAAACAAATGCCCGAACAACAAAAATATTTGAGGGGGCAAATTTCCTGGCTGGGGTTCAACCAATCTTACGTTGAATACGACCGGGATCAACGCTACGCCGGAAAAACCGGGTATACGTATGGGAAGATGATACGTTTTGCACTGGATGGAATCACCTCCTTTTCCGATTTCCCATTAAAATTTGCAACGATGGCCGGCTTTTTTGTTTCCGGGATTTCTTTTTTCCTCATGTTGTACGCCCTATATTCCCGTTTCATTTCCAAAAATTATCAACCCGGCTGGACCTCTTTGATGCTTACCATTCTTTTTATTGGAGGAATACAGCTGATTGGCATTGGCATTATTGGTGAGTATATCGGCAGAATAAGCAACAATGTTAAAAAGCGTCCACTTTATATTATTAGCGAAACGAATATAAATCAAATAATACAAGCTAAGTAATGGTTAACTTCATAAGGATTTTTTGATCTATAATGAAATGAAAATAAATAAGCCGGAATTGTATTTTTTTTATTTAGTTGTTTTCATCAATCTTTTTCCATTTATATCTTACAAATTTTTTCCAACAATGGATGGTGCCGCCCATCTTTATAACTCCAACCTGATAACAGAATTATTGAGGGGAAATCCTAGATTGAACTCATTTTATGAATTCAACCACATACCAGTTCCCAATTGGTCCGGACATTTTTTGTTGGCCTTATTTAATACTTTTCTCCCTGCATGGATGGCTGAAAAAATACTTCTCGTTTTCTATGCTATTTCATTTCCTCTTGTTTTTCGTAATCTGATAAAAATTTATAGCCCGGAAAATACGCTTTTAAGCTATCTGATATTTCCTTTTATTTATTCAGCACTTTTTTATTTGGGATTTTATAATTTTTATTTAGGTATCATTTTCTTACTCATCACAACGGTTTATTGGATAAATAATATGGCGACTTTAACATTAAAAAAGGGAATTCTTTTGTTTTGTTTAATTACAATTACTTATTTCTGTCATTTATTTTCGTATGTTTTATTAATAAGTATACTTTCATTATTGTTACTTCAGGACTATGTTCGAAGTATCATTAATAATGGAACCACAAAGAATGTCAAATCTAAATTCAACCGACAGCTTACTTTTCTTGTTGCGACTTCTTTTTTTACCGTATTAATGTTTATTAAGTATCTGCTAATAATTCATATTTCGGGCGATAACCAAAAATTAGGGACGGCCGAACTTTTCAAATGGATTTCTGATGTAAAACCTTTGATCGCATTGAATAGGGAGGAAGAAAGCCCGTATACAATAAAATATTTTTACTTGCTTTTGATACTAACGGCTATTGCATTATATGTGAAAATCCAAAATATTAAGCAAACGACTTTTGCTGGCCGAAATAGTGTTCGTGCTTTATTTTATACTTTCCATAAATCGGATGTATGGATAATTGTATTCGGGGTAGCTCTTATTTTGTTTTTTAAAGTTCCGAATGGCGCTAACGCGGGAATGATGTCCGATAGATTGTGTTTACTTTTTTTTATTTTTTATATCGTTTGGATCGCGACCCAGCCATTGCCTAAGTGGCTCGGTGTCGTTTCTGCAGTTAGTTTATTATATTTCAATCTGGGCTTATTAAGTTATCATATCAAGACAACTCGTGATCTTAGTAATGATGCCGTAGAATATAATAGTGTTGCAGAACACATCGATGAAAACAGTGTTGTTTTACCCATTAATTATTCTACTCATTGGTTACAGGGGCACTTTTCCAATTATATGGGTATTGATAAACCTCTCATCATTCTGGAAAATTACGAAGCAACTTTGGACTGGTTCCCAGTAAAATGGAAAAATAATGAAACTGTTGATCGAATGCGCAACCACAATTCTTGCGATATCGGAATTGATTCCAAGAAGGAAAATATAGATTATATTGTTATTTGGGGAAGGGAACAGGATACCACTGATAATTGCGTTAAGAAATTTAAAGAAGGGTTACAGGAACATTACGATCTAGTGTATGAATCGCCACGGAAAGTGGCACATTTATATAAATTAAAAAAACGAAGTTCAATTGTCAGCGATGGTAATTATAATGCAAATGGACTGCCAAATAACTGAGATCGATAACATGAATGCTAACTAAAATCAAAAGCCCCGATACCAGTACCTTTTCGGATATGTATTTTTTTGCACTTTTCAGTCCTTCCATAAATACATAAATAAAACTGATAAGCCCCGGAAGAATATAAATGGGTTTAAAACAAGCGAAGTCCCTCACATCGTAACTGAATTTTAAAATAAAGATTACATACGCTAAGGTTATACCCAAATGCATCCAAGAATGGGTTTCATTTACTTTTTCAGATCTCAGAAAGACGAAATTTGTAAATGATTCCTTGAGTAATTTTAAAAACCCAATAACAAAAATAAGAGCCGGAAAAAGTCCAAATATCAAAGCTAACCGTCCTATCCAAATAGTTAATTGATCTGTTTTTTGCCAGGCTTCCGGCCATTGTTCAAAGTGAATAAAAAACGACCGGCCGTAGAGTTGGCTCCAAAAGGAGGTCCGATGCAGTGGGTAATTTTCACCACCATTTGTTATGTATGGTTGGTTGAGCATATCACCAAACCGAAAAGAGAAAAAGCCTTCAAAAACAGATTGGATACCCGGCCTACCAGCTGAAGTATTTTTGAAAAAAGCTGGAGGTGTAGTGGTATCAAATGCACTAACAAATGGAGTGCCAAAATGTTCGTAGTTGTAATAGTAATTTCCCGCAACAAAAATTATAATGCCACAAACGGCCAGCATCACAATGAAGTACATCATTATCTTTTTATTCAATTCTTTATCCTTGTTCGCCCATAATTTTATAAGCATCATAAGAATAAAACACCCAAACAGAACAACCCCGTTCGCCTTGCTTAAACAAGCACCAATTATTGCAATAATAACAACGGTAATGTCTGATAATTTCCAATTGGAAAATAGTTTGTCCATATAAAAAATTGAAATGACACCAAACATAATTGTCATCGTATCATTTGTTCCTTGAGAATTAATTCCCAAGAGAGCAGGATTAAGTGAAAACAGAGCAAATACAGCAGCCTGGAGCTCTGTATCTGATATGTATTTCGAAATAAACTTGAACATGAAGAATAGTATAATCAGTGAACACACAAAATTTACTGTTTGCATCATTTTAATCCGGGGTAATTTGTCAGGAATGTTAAACCAGTCAACAATTAATGCGTTTACATAATAATAAAGTTTAGGTTGGAAACATGACCAACAATCCGCTTTTTCAGGCAAATAATGTTGATCGGCAATTATATTAACGACCGTTACATGATCATCATTAGCATCTCTGTTTATCGAACATAATACCAATCGCAGAATTACGGCTACTAAACTGATTATTATTATTAATTTTTTATTTCGCATATTTACTCCATATAACAACTAATTATTAAGCAATAAATATACATGAAATTAACACTTATTATTTTTGTATCCATTCTGTGGGTAGGATGTCTACCTCACAAATCGGAGCCCTCAGATATCGTATTTGAAAATACAATTGAATCATCGTATGCCTGGACGGACAATAAACCTTCCAATGTCATATCTTACCCCCAAGCCCATTCAGGATCCTATGTGTGTAAGATTGACGCTTCAGCTCCCTTTTCCCCGACCTTGTTCATGAGAATTAATCAAATATCGGATAAGAAATTAAGTAACGTAAAATTTGTCGCGTATATTAAAAAATCTAATCCAGGCTCGGATCCTAAACTGGTGGTCGAAATACACGATAAGGATAATAAAAATCTGGAATGGATAGCGGAAAGCGCCACAGAAGGAGTTTCTGAAGAAAACGATTGGATAAAGGTTACAAAAACGGTGGATTTGAGAGTCAATCATAGGAATGAGAAAGATAATTACTTGCGAATATATGTTTCCAACGGGGCGCTTGTCTTTTGCTACGTAGATGATATTCAGATAACATTTGAGACGGAGTAATCCCTTACTGTAATCCATTAATCGTATCCTCTATAAAGATCAGATTTTCATCCTCTTTCAAATAGCATGGAAGAAGACCATCTTCAAGATTGAATAACACTACAAGCATGTTTTTATTTTTCATACCCAGGTATCGCTCTAGAGAGGGAATAAATCCATAAACCGGGAAGCCTGTATAACTATTCAGTTAAAATCATTCTCTTAGTATCAATTATTCTCCCATCAACAACTAACGAATAAACAAACATACCTGGTGTTAACTCATTCCCGTTTATTGTTATCGACCCATTTGCGAAAGTAACAACCGCTAGTGATTTTATGAGTTTCCCTTGTAAGTCAAATACCATAATATTTGCATTTTGAGAACTTGTTGGAATGTAGTATTGAATAACTGTTTGCTGATTAAACGGATTTGGAGTATTCTGGTAAAGAATAGCAGGACTAAAATTTGACACGGCTACATTACCATTGAAGATATTCTCATTGAATGTTTCTCCGAATGATTGAACGAGTTAGGCGCTCAGTATTATTTTCAGCGATTCTTCGCAATCGCGTATAGGGACTCCCATTCTTTTTATATCAGAAGTCACATCTACGGTTGACAGATTTTTTAGTCCCATCAAATTGTCGGTGCTTATGGAAAGTTTTATTCCGACGACGCTTAACAGATTAACCACGTTGTACAGTAACCAATAAGGAACTGAAACGAAAATAGGTTTAACGGAATAATGCTTGCAAACGTACCTGCAAAAGTCTTTGAGTTTCATAGAACCCTGTTCAGCGATTGTAAGGGTGCCGGAAATATTATTTTCCATGCAGCGATGTATAACAGAAACCAGGTCATCTATGAAAATAGTCTGTAACGCTTGTTTTCCTCCGTCTACCAAAGGAATAAATTTTTGTTTTTTGACCTGATTGATAATGGACTGCGCCAGTCCCCCATTACCAAGTATTAAACCGGGCCTGATGATCAAGTCGTTGGGTTCTGAATATAATTTTTCAATTTGAATTTTTTGCTGGCCGTAAACAGATAATTGCTCCGGCTTTGCGGACATACTTGAAATAAAGATTCTCTTTTTGACATTCTTTTTTGTGCATAATTCAAGCAACTTGCGCGTACCCTCCAGATTATTGAGCAACGCTGCTTTATCCGCATCTGCTTTAATGTATGCGCAATGTATAAAGCAATCAGCATCCCGGAAAACGGATTCATCCACCTGCTGATTGAGTATAAAATGTGAATAGCGTATCCCTTCGGATTGCTCCCTGGGAATCGTTCTCACGAGTGCAATAACCTGAAAATTTTTCTTTAAAAAATAGTTGACAAGTACCGAACCTAAAAACCCCGAAGCACCCGTAATAACTACTTTAGTTTTCATTCGGATTTTAAAGCATTTAACGCGGTAAGATGTGCATTTGCCATCAGCGAAAAAGTCAAGCCTTTTGCCGGTAAATAATTGAATCCCGAACCATCTGCAACGTATATATTCTGGGTTCCGTTAAGTTTACCTTGAGGGTTTAAGGTATAAGATGTATTGTTTTTGCTAAAAGGCAGTGTACCTGCATAATGTATGCTTGATCCATAGCCCGGGTTTATCCGCTTTAGGGCATAAGCCCCCAAAGAGCGCATGACTTTGATGTATTTTTTCTCTCTCTCCTCCTTTTTTTTCTTTTCCTCTTCGGTGAGTTCATAGCCAACTTTTAACTGATCCCCTGTGATTGAATCTTCGTTTCTGTCCATTTCAAGATACTTTAAAGGACTTCTTTGTTCCGGATGGTGGATACCCATGATAAGAATACCGGACATCAGGTAACGCATAATAATCCGGGCATCAACAAAATTAAGTGGTGCTTCTTTTATAATTCGAAACAGCATCAATGACTGATAACTATAGATCGAAGCCATTACGACATCTTCATTCGTATGGTGCTCATCATAGAACAATGAAAGTTGGGCAAAACCCATTTTTTTTTGTTCTGCTTCTTTTCCTATCATCCTTGGCTGAATACAGGGAATATAGGTATAGGGATTACAGAGCAGCGGAAGTTTTACGTTTTCTTTTTTGAATGATCGTAACACAATCCTTGCAGTTCCTAAAACCCCCGAAGCCAACAGGAGTTTTTTGCATTTAAAAACTTCGGTCGTATCCGTAATAATGTTGATGCAATACACTTCGATGTGGTCCGGATGTTCTAAAAATTCTGTAACCAAACGATCTCCGATATACTTAAAATTACCCTTCCTTTTTAATTGGTTGACGGTAATCCAGGGTCGGTAGGCACTTTCATCCTTATCGGAATAAAAATCCATGTCTTGGTAAGCATATTTTTTTCTACCATCTTTGTCCTGTGTGAGCAATGCTAATGCCGGTCTCCCCAGGAAAAACCCTCTTTTGTTAAAGCCATTTTTGTGATGTGTGTATTTTTTTAAAAGAAGTTGATGATTACGGTCCATAAGTGGCGCCGGCTGATAATCGGTCAGTCCCCCCAGCGTAAATGGAGCTGCATCATCTTGGGTCCCGCTTATTCCGATCCGTTTGGCAATCGTAGTATAAGCAGTCTTCATACTGCTATCTTCCAAGCCGATAGCATCAAGTTCCCGTTTGGAGAATTCACAGCAACCTAAACCCCATCCGCTTCCAAGCCCTCCATAGGCAAGACTTTCCATTGGAAAAAAAGACGTTGAAGTCAAAGGAAGATATTTATCCACCTGTTGAAGGAGGTGTTTACGCGAAGGAGTCAGGTGTTCCCCTGTTTTTACTTTCCCCCAGGAGACTCCTTCTGCTTCATTTCCTATCCAATAGCGGTATTGCTCTGCTTCCGTCTTGCGAATGCCAATAAAATCCTTATCAGGAATAAGAGAAGCGTATGTATCGTTCACCACTCCAACATCCAGCATATGCACGCTGGCACCTGCCTCTACTAAAGTTTGTGCTGCCATTGCACCTGTACAGCCTGAACCCACTACGATATAATCAGGAATTTCCATTCAGGCTATCATTTTTATAAGCAGGCTGCCTAATAAGGCTTTGATCGTGGCCCTTGTTCCATGATACACAACGACTATTAAATAAAGCTGATTTCTTTTTTTCGGCAAAAACAGATCATGATTTTCAGGAATGGACTCCAATATGCTTAACATGAAATACAGTCGCCGGCGGATTTCGGAATGTGGGTTAATGAACGCAAGACCCGAATCAATTATACCCATGCTCCAGGTATTATTTTTCAGAAACGGAAGTAGTTTCTGGTCTTGAGGCGTAAGGGAGGCTGAGGTTTGTTTTATTGCACGTGAATAAAGTTCCACCGCTAGTTTATCCGGCGATCGGTTCAATAAATACCGGGAAAAGAGTTCTGCTTCCTGTTCCAACAAAGAATTACGCATTCTTTTTTTCCTCTTTTTGTTTAAGCAATGCTATTTCCTGAGCCAATGTTTTAGTATGTTCCTGCAATTTCGAAACGACAACGGATAAATGTAACAGATAAATAAGTATTGCAAAAATAGCACCGATAAATACCATGTTAGGCGGGGAGAAAACACCAAATAATTTTGACACGATTGCCAGTCCGTCTCTCCAAAAAGAGAATAAAACGAGCACCAGCGTACAAACAATCCACATGATAGCATATTCCTCCCGAAGTTTTCCTTTTATTATCAGTGCTCCTATATAAAACAGAAATAATAAACTGGAGACGATCGCAAGCACTTGTATCCTCATCTTGCCTGTTTTTTTGAGTTTGTTTTTATAAATGTAAATAGTATTGATAAAGTAACTTTAAACATATAATAGATGGAGGCACGTCCTCCTATGGAAGAAATACCTCCCTGCCGCTGGCGCATATTTACAGCAACTTCTCCCATAGAGAGATTGTTTTTACGGTATAGAATAATGGCCTCTGGTTCAGGGTATTCATCCGGGTAATAGTCGCAAACAAGTTGGAGTGCTTTCCGGTCAATCATCCGGAAACCGGAAGTGCTGTCGGTAATGGTAACATTCACAAGTAATCTGATCAGGTGTTTAAAATAGTTGATACCTGTTCTTCTCAAGGTAGAAGATTGAAAACCTGTTTTGTCAATGAACCGGGAGCCGATTGTAATGTTCCATCCATTTCTTTGCTGGGCCAGAATTAATTTAGGAAGCTCTTCCGCAGGATGCTGTCCATCTCCATCTATTTGTATAGCAAAATCAAATCCATTTTGTAGAGCATGTTTAAAACCTGTCTGAACTGCGCCACCAATACCTAAATTAACAGGAAGGTTTATTGCCACGCAGGGTAATGAAAGAACAAGATTCCAGGTAGAATCGTTGGAGCAGTCGTTTACAACAACGATAACAATGTCCAGGTTATTTTGTACGGAGACAGAATGCAATTCGTTAACAACAGAAGCAATTGATTCTTCTTCGTTATAGGCGGGAACTATGGCTGCAATTCTGGGCATTGCTTAAAACGCTGGATGTCTTAATGTTACCACATAAAGATAAAAGAATTTGTCGGACAGCCGATGCTGTTTAAAGTGCTCTAAATTTTTGTACTTTTAATTCATGAGCAAAACAGCCCTTTTCCCAGGCTCCTTCGACCCTATTACACTTGGTCACGAGTCTATTATCCGACGGGCTTTGCCTTTGTTTGATGAGATCATTATAGCCATCGGCATTAACTCGGAGAAAAAATATTACTTTCCCTTGGAAAAAAGGAAGGCCTGGATCGAACAGGTTTTTGCAAAGGAACCGCGTATTAAAGTTATAAGTTACCATGGTCTTACGGTTGATCTTTGCAAAAAGATAAATGCTGATTATATTTTACGTGGCTTGCGTACTTCTGCTGATTTTGAATTTGAGCGGGGCATCGCTCAGATGAATAAGGCGATGTTGGACAGGTTAGAGACTGTTTTTATTCTTTCTACTCCGGAGCTTTCTGCAATAAATTCCACGATTGTGCGTGATATACTCAAACACGGCGGGGATGTGTCTGCTTTTGTGCCTTCTGGGATTCAGCTGAAATAGCCTTGTACTTTCTTAAAATATAGATTAAATTTTAAGGCTATAGCCTTAATAAATAGCGTATTTTCTGTAATTTCATCGATCATTAAGAACATGGATAATAAAGACATCCGTTGGATTCAGCGATTTCAAAATTTTCAGAAGGCTTTTTTAAAACTTAAAGAAGCAATGGAGCTTGATAATCCAAATGAATTAGAAAGGAATGGATTAGTACAACGATTTGAATTTACTCTTGATCTGTCCTGGAAAGTAATGAAGGATTTTTTGGAAGAAAAGGGTTTTAACTTTAAGCCTTCTCCTAAAGATACATTCAGGCAAGCGCAGGAAAGCGGATACATTGAGAATGCTCAAGAGCTTATTGATGGATTGGATATCCGAAACGAATTGTCTCATGATTATAGCGGTGAAAAATTTAAACAGTCTGAACAGGAACTGAGAACCCAGGTATATCCTGCCCTGATAAAATTGCATTCCTTTTTTCTAAATAATGCGTGAACCATCTGATAGTAAATTTGGGTTAACAGAAAGGGATATCATTACTCTTAAAACTATTTTTAAAAAATATCCCGAGGTCAAATCCGTCTATATTTTTGGGAGCCGCGCTAAGGGAAATTATAAACCCGGAAGCGATATTGATCTGGCTATTATGAATGAGGCTGTTTCGGCCAGAACCTTGAGCAATTTAAACTCCGATTTTTCCGAAAGTAGTTTACCTTATACCGTAGATCTTGTTAATTTTACTTCTCTTAAACACCCGGAGTTTATTGCTCATATTGAAAGAGTGGGACTTGTTTTTTATTCTCAGGAATGACGTATAATCGCATCTTCCTTTTATTCTTATTTACCTGCGCAATGTCTTCCATTATTGCGCAAAACATTACCATCAACGGTTACGCACCTGCTTATAAAGACCAGGAGGTAACGCTCTTTACCTATGCCGATTATGTTTCCAACGCGGAGATTCCGGTGGCGACCCAAGTGGTGAATGACAGTGGCTTTTTTCACTTTGATTTTCAATCAACTGACATAAAACGGATCCTGTTGCGGGGTGCTAAACAAAGAGCAGACATGTATGTGGAACCGGACCGGAATTACACAATCTTTTTTCCGGCAAGGGATTCGGTTCGTTTTCCAAATCCCAATATAGAACAAAAGGTTGATCTGGAATTTGCGGTAACGGACACCACGGAAATAAATGCCTTGATCATCGCCTACAACGAACGTTTTGACAAGTTCTGGTCGGAGAACTATCCTTATTTTGTTCAGAAAAGATCGCGTGCCAAACTCGATTCCTTTGAATTGCAGATGCAAAAGGATTATTCTTCTTTAAACAAACCTTATTTTAATTCCTTTATTACCTACACCATTGCCGGTCTTGATTTGAATACGTTTCAGAGCAAGGGCGATCTTGCTGCTAAATACCTCCTGCGAAGACCCGTGCTGTATGATAATTACGAATACATGAGTTTTTTTAATGCTTTTTTCGATCATTACCTTCAATCGTACATGCAAGCCAAAAACGGACAGGCATTGATCGCCCAGATAAACGAACAATCCAGTTACGAGGGCTGTATGCGTATCCTTGCGGGAGATAAGTATTTGAAAAATGATACCTTACGGGAGCTGGTTCTCATCAAGGGACTGGGAGAGCTTTATTATGTGCCTGATTTCAAAAGAGAAAATGTAGTGGATATACTTGGACGTATCGCCTCGGGCAGTAAACTGACCATGCATCAGGCCATCGCTGCACATGTAATCAATTCCTTTTCAAAGTTGAAACCGGGCGCCACCGCACCTGAATTCTCTTTGCTGGATCAAAAAGGAAAAGAGGTCCATTTGTCTGATTTCAAGGGAAAGTTCGTTTACCTGGATTTCTGGGCAACCTGGTGTGTTCCTTGTTTACAGGAAATGAAACTAATCCCTGATCTGAAAAAAAGATATGGAGATAAAATCGTATTTGTAAGCATTAGCCTGGATGACGATACGCTGCAGCTGAAAAAATTTCTTGCAAAAAATCCTAAATACGATTGGGTAATCTTACACTATGGGATCAATAAACGGGTGAAGGAAAATTATGAAATTAAAAGTGTGCCTTCTTATTTTTTGGTTAACCCTTTTGGAAATTTTATTCAGTCTCCGGCTTTACGGCCTTCTCAGAGTATTGAGAGCAGTTTCTGGGAAATATCCAAAAAGAAGCGAATGGTTAATAAGCAGTAAGGAAGCGAATAGCCAATAGCGATTAGGTAATAGGGGGAAGTAGCCATACTTCGGCTCACTAGTGGCTAGTGGCTAATCAATCTTCTTAGGAAAGAACTTCTTTTGAAATAGCAAAATCATAAATACTCCCACGGAAATAGAACTGTCGGAAAAATTAAATACCGGCCGGAAAAAAATGAATTCTTCTGTTCCCCAGATCGGGAACCAGCTGGGAAAGTGTCCTTCGAGGATCGGAAAATAAAACATATCCACTACTCTTCCATGTAAAAAACCGGCATAGCCTCCGCCTTTTGGAAGAAAGGAGGCTATTTCGTAATTACTGTCACTGAATAATAATCCGTAAAAACTGCTGTCGATAATGTTTCCCAATGCTCCTGCCAGGATCAGGGAAATACTGATCAATAAACCCATCGGAGCTTTTTTACGAACCAGGTCGTAGAGGTACCATCCGATACCTGCCACTGCTGCAATGCGGAAACTGCTTAAAAATAATTTCCCGTAACGGCCCGCGAATTCCATACCGAACGCCATTCCATTATTTTCTGTAAAATGGAGTATGAACCAGTTACCGGCCACACGGTATTCTTCTCCGAGAAAAAAATGCGTTTTAACGTAGAACTTGATTGCTTGGTCTACCAGCAATACAAGAAATACGATCAGCAAGGGTTTTCTCAAGCGTACTGCTGCATTTTACCTTCAATACTGGTTGTTGCATGTGGAACGCTGCGCAACCGTTCTTTGGGAATCAGACGGCCCGTGATCCTGCAAATTCCATAACTTTTATTTTCGATACGGACCAGAGCGTTCTGAAGGCTTTGTATGTATTTTTCCTGACGGGACGCGAGCTGAGCTGTTTCTTCCTTGCTCATAACATCCGATCCATCTTCCAAAAGTTTAAAGGTTGGAGAAGTATCATCTGTACCATGATCGTCTTTGTGTGAAAGTGTGCTTTTCAAAAGTTCGTAATCGCGTTGAGCTTCGTCGAGCTTGCCCAGGATGATGGTCTTAAATTCAACCAGCTCCTTGTCGGAGTAACGAGTGCGCTTATCTTTGCCAATGAACGGCTGAGGTTGTTTCAGATCGGGACGTTTGATAAATGCTTTTGGCGGCTCATAGAAAAACGGCTGGGGTTGATTTCCAATACCTTTATCGTTGCCATTGTCCTCTTCCGAATCAATAGCGGAAGAATCCTGCTTCTTCAATACAGGAGCCTTTTTTCCTACTTTCGCCGCAGGGACTGTTATTGCGGCAATCGGTTTTGCAGGTGCCGCTATGGGTTTAACAGGTGGCATCGGTTTTTTAGCAATCACTTTTTTAGGTTCTTTCTTCGCAAGTGGTTTTGGTGTTGCTTTTTTAGTTATTGATTTTTTCACTTCCGTTTTCTTTGCGGGTTTAGTTACTTTTTTTACTGCAGTTTTTTTCGCCGCTTTTTTTACCACTATCTTTTTTGCAGGTTTGCTTTTTTTAATGATTTTCTTAGCCATTTTAATTACGTTTAACAATTGATACCAGTGTATTCACTTCATCGTCTACTTCCACAAGTATGCCTTCCGGCTCATTTATTTTATCGACTAATTCGAGCGATGAAGCCAAAATTTCGGTGCAAATATAATTGAAATTATTCGATACCGCCGCGTTTATAGCATTATTTGATTGAATCTTAACCAAAATACGGTCAGTGACTTCGAAATCTTTGTCTTTCCGGAGATTTTGTATTCGGTTTACCAGCTCCCGGGCGATGCCTTCTTCCTTCAGTTCCTGGTTCAGGGTAATGTCCAGGGCTACCGTCAACTGACCCTCGTTGGCTACTTTCCAACCCGGAATATCGACCGGAATAATTTCAACATCCTCATTTTCAAGTGTGTATGTTTGATCTTCTATTTTTAGATCGAAATTCCCATTCTTTTCAATGCTGGCTATTATGGCTTGAGCGTGTTCAAGGGCAAAGGCCTGAACCAACTTCATGTGTTTACCGCATTTTTTACCCAGGGTTTTAAAGTTCAGCTTGAGGTTTTTTACAATTTGTGTTTTTGTTTCGTCTACAAACTCGATCTGTTTTACATTTACTTCCGACAGGATCAGCTCTTTTACAGCTTCTATTTTCTTTCGGAAGGACTCATCCAATATAGGAATCTGAATCCGATTCAGCGGTTGACGCACGCGTATATTTTCTTTTTTTCGGATGGACAAAATCATGGAAGAAATTTTTTGCGCCATTTCCATGCGTTCTTCCAATTGTCTGTCAATTACCGTCAGCGCTGCTGCCGGCATATCTGAAAGGTGAACGGATTCAGCCTTGTGGCGTTTGCTGATCCTGTTCAGATCATTGAACAGCCGGTCCGTAAAAAAGGGAGCAATAGGTGATGCCAGCTGTGCAATCACTTCCAGGCAACGGTACAAGGTTTGATAGGCTGAAATTTTATCGCCGGAATATTCTCCTTTCCAAAAGCGTCTGCGGCACAGACGCACATACCAGTTGCTCAAATGCTCATCCAGAAAATATTCAATTGCACGACCTGCTTTCGTAGGTTCGTAATCGGAGTAGGCTTCGTCAACCGTCTTGATCAGGGAATTTAATTCGGACAGAATCCAGCGATCTATTTCCGGCCTTTCCGACACGGGTATTTCCGTTTCTTTATAAACAAATCCATCAATATTGGCATAGAGCACAAAGAACGTATAGGTATTGTAGAGCGTTCCGAAAAATTTCCGCTGTACCTCCGCAATGCCCTCCACGTCAAATTTCAGGTTATCCCAGGGTTGTGCATTGGTGATCATGTACCAACGGGTTGCATCCGGACCATACTTTTCCAATGTAAGGAAGGGGTCTGTTGCATTGCCCAGTCGCTTGCTCATTTTATTCCCGTTTTTGTCGAGCACCAAGCCATTGGACATTACATTTTTATAGGCGACAGAATCAAAACAAATCGTTCCCAGAACATGCAGGGTATAAAACCAGCCACGGGTCTGGTCTACTCCTTCTGCGATGAAATCGGCAGGGAAATATTGATTGCTGTCAATCAGCTCTTTGTTCTCAAAGGGATAATGCACTTGTGCATAAGGCATGGCTCCGCTATCGAACCATACATCAATCAGGTCACTTTCCCGGACCATTTTTTTTCCGGATGTGGAAACCAATAGAATATCATCTGCATAGGGCTTATGTAAATCAAAGCTGCCGTAATTTTCTTTTGTGAAATCTCCCGGTTGGAAAGCCCCGAGGGGATTGGTTTTCATCAGACCAGCCTTTACTGCTTTGTCAATCTCTCTTTTCAATTGCTCTGCTGAAGCAATGCAGATACTTTCTGCTCCATCTTCTGTCCTCCAGATAGGAAGAGGTATTCCCCAAAACCGGGACCGAGATAAATTCCAGTCGTTCGCGTTTTCCAGCCAGTTACCAAAGCGCCCCGTTCCCGTTGCTTCCGGCTTCCAGTTAATGGTTTTGTTGAGCGCGACCATTTTCTCTTTTACTGCTGTCACCTGGATGAACCAACTATCGAGCGGGTAATATAAAATAGGTTTGTCAGTGCGCCAGCAATGCGGGTAACTGTGTTCGTAGGTTTCTTTTTTGAAAAGATTTCCTTCTTCCTGAAGTTTTAAAACGATGCGTTCGTCAACGCTCAGGTAGGTTTTTAGCTCTTTTATTTTTCCGGCCGCTTCTAATGTATGTTTCTGTTTTTTAAATTCGGTTTCCTTTTCTTCTTCGTTCAGGTAGGCCTCTTTTACGTATTCTTCTCCGTATAAGAAGACATCATCTTTTACCTGAGGCAGGAATTTTCCGCGTTTGTCAACGAGGGTAAGTGATCCTATTCCATTTTGTTTGGCAACCCGGAAGTCATCGGCGCCAAAGCTGGGTGCGATGTGTACAATCCCGGTACCGTCTTCCGTGGTCACGAAATCTCCCAGGATGACTTTGAATGCAGCTCCGTCCGCAGGTTGTGCAAAGGGAAGGATTTGTTCGTATTGAAAACCCTCAAGTTGAGAACCTTTGTATTCTCCAATTACTTTAAAAGGAATGTTTTTATCTCCCGGTTTGTATTCCTCCAGTTTTAGTTCCTTGTTTTTTTCGGGAAAATAGTTGCCGACCAATTCCTTCGCTAGAATAACAGCAATGGCTTTATAGCTAAAAGGGTTAAAGGTTTGCACGCATTCATAAATAATATTTTTCCCCACAGCTAAGGCTGTATTAGATGGAAGTGTCCAGGGAGTGGTTGTCCAAGCAAGAAAATAACAGTTTTCCGCTACGGAATCAAGCGTCGTGTCCTTGACAATAGCTTCGTGTTTTTTAGGATTAGCATTGATGGAGTTTGCTATTAATTTAAACATTACCGTTGCCGTCCTGTCTTTTACATTCCGGTAACATCCCGGTTGATTGAGTTCGTGAGAGCTCAATCCTGTACCGGCTGCCGGAGAATAAGGTTGTATGGTAAAGCCTTTGTAAAGCAAGCCTTTTTTATGAATATCGCTCAGTAACCACCAAACGCTTTCAATGTATTTATTGTCATAGGTGATATACGGATCTTTCATATCCACCCAATATCCCATCAGCCGGGTCAGTTCTTCCCACTTGTCAGTATATTTCATGACCTCCTTACGACAGGCCTTATTGTATTCTTCTACGCTTATTTTTTTTCCGATGTCTTCTTTGGTGATGCCCAGCGTTTTTTCAACTGCCAGTTCTATGGGTAGTCCATGTGTATCCCATCCTGCCTTACGCTTAACCTGCCGCCCTTTCAGCGTCTGGAAACGGCAGAAAATATCCTTTATCGCACGGGCCATGACATGGTGGATGCCGGGCATTCCATTCGCGCTGGGCGGACCTTCATAAAATACAAAGGGTGGTTTACCTTCCCGGCTTGTTACGCTTTTTTCGAATATGCTATGTTCATCCCAAAATTTCAGCACATCCTTTGCAAGCTGGGAAAGATGCAGGGATTTATATTCCGGATATTTATTCATAATAGGTTTCCTTAAAAGGGAAGCAAATTTAGCCTTTTATAGGTGCATAACCAAGGAAGGATAATGGGTTCTCCATTATCCTTCCCTGAAAAAAAAGCAAAAAAAATCTTTAAATTTTACGGGATCACAAACTTGGACCAGACAGGTAATGGTCCAACTTCATTGTACATAATCCTTCCGGTATTCAAGTCTTCATATTCCGATGCACTTGCATAATTGACTCCGGCGGGATAGGTCATAAAATACACGGTACTCCCATGAGTAAATCCCGCACTCATAAGATCTGTAAGAGCTATGGTGGTTGAGAAAACTGTTTGATTGGCTGCTATCGCAGCTGCGTAAACCGAGAAGTAATTAGCCGGGGCTGAGCTCACGGAGGAATCTGCTCCGACAAAAACTAAAAATTCTCTTGCCTTCGTATCAATGTTTACCGTCCCATGGATCCTGACCACATTTACTGTATCCAGTTTGTTCTTTTCAAGGGAATCTACTGTGGTCGGCGATAAAAGCGTGAAGGTTGGAATTTGTCCCAGGTGAATATCATGCTGACTTGGACCTAAAACTAAATTGATGCTCTTCACTTTACTCGGAGCATAGGATGCGTTAACCGTGTCGGCGATGGAAAGATTATAGGTTCCGCTGCTAAGATTGCTGAACATGTATTTTCCGGTGGAATCCGTTAAGGATACCGCAGTAGTCCCATCAATTGTAACTTTTATGCCTTTCAGGGGAGTTGCTTGTTTTACCCCATATTGGTCGTATAAGCTAACGAAGCCGAAAATGGATCCTGAATTATAGGCGGGACCGGCAGGTCCTTGCGGACCGGCGGGTCCTTCTTGTTTTGAACAGGAGGATAAAATTAAAATACCCCCTGTAATCAGTAGGACAACAGACGCTGTCAGAAGATTTTTGTTTTTCATGATTTTACTTGGTTAGTTTAGTGTTATAAGGCCGCCAAAGTACAAAAATGATGCCGGAATTTATTATAACATTTTGAGATTAGCTTACATTTTTCCCACCCTGGCGCAATGAACGCAAGTTAAGAAATCACTTAATCTGGCTGATCGAACTGACTTTCCGGATCCGGTGATTGTTCCGGTCCGTGAAATAAAGGTTTCCGAAAAGATCAAGTGCCACCCCTGTCGGCTCCCATAATTCTGCTGCTACAGCGTCCCCTCCATCTCCGCTGAAATAACCCGGTCCGCCCTTCCCAGCAAGGAGACTCATCCTGTTCGTAACCGTGCTTACTTTTTGCACCTGGTTATTTCCCCGGTCAGCAATGTATAGGTAACCGGAGTCCCCTAAGGCTATGCCGGCAGGGTTATTCAGACGCGCAGGCTTTGCAGAGGGCCCTCCGATGAGGGTGCTGATAATTCCTGTAGTTGCAGAAATCTTTCGGACACAATGATTGCCGGCATCTGACAGGTATATGTTTCCCAACGTATCCAGTATTATTCCAAAGGGGCTATTCAATTGCGCCGCCCTTGCCGGCCCTCCGTCCCCACTGTAACCGGCTATTCCTGTACCTGCAATGGTGCTGATGATACCGGAACCGGCGCTTACTTTCCGTATCCTGTTATTTCCCCAGTCAGCAATAAACAGGTTTCCGATAGGGTCTATTGCAATGCCGGTGGGATTATTTAATTTCGCGAGGGTGGCGACTGAGCTATCTCTTAAGCCGGCAACACCCCCTCCGG
>JABDFG010000001.1:25458-106982 GCA_013286655.1 Bacteroidota bacterium | reverse complement strand
AGCTGTTCCAGTAATTTTTCTTCCGCCGTATCCGTCCATTTCCGGAATTCTTCTCTATTGTGCTGATGAGTGGGAAGGTAAGTTAAAAACCGGTCTATATCAAAATCGTCTCCAGTAATACCTGTCCCGACTTTGCAGGCATCATGGGCATTGCAGTATTGCTCGTAATTTCCTTCTACCGGTACCATGAACACCGGTTTTCCCATATATTTTGCTTCACATATAGATTCAAAACCAGCTGTGCTTACAAATCCTTTGCATTGCGACATCATCCGGAGAAATTTTTTATCGTCCAGTTTATGAAGATAAAGTGTATCGTCATATCTGTTATCCATATCTTTTCTGTCTGTAAAGCAGTGGAGTTCAATGCCCATATTTTTTTTATGCCAATTGATAATTTCTTCTGCATAGCCGTTGTTGACCAGGTAAACCAATAGATAATTTCCTTGTTTTGTTTCCTGTTCAAAAACTTCTTTTCGAAGTAGAGGAGGGAACCCTATAATTGATTGGGTTTTCACATCGTTAATCGGATAAAAGGACAGGGCGAGTTTTTTTTCCGCCCCTAAAGAAGTCAGTCTGGTGTAAAACTTAATTGCCAATTTGTCCAGGATCTTTCCTTTGGGAAATTCATATTCCTGATGAAGGTAAATGTATTGATGGGCTATACAGGTCATAGGAACAGAAGGATGGAAAAAGTAATTATAAATGCCGGCCAAGGGGGTGTAAAAATTTATAATCCGGTCGGGTTTATGTTCTTTTACCTTAGCATGAATTTGCTGAATACTTTTTTTGAAAATGCCCAGTTGAAAAATATTTTTCAGTACGGAAGGGATTAATTTGACGGCTTTTACTTTAGAATCCATAACAAACCCCGGACAGTTGAAGGCTATTAATTCGGAATTTAGCTGTTGCTTTACAAAATCAGGAATTTCCCGGTAGGGGTTAATGCCAATCATTACACAACTCACGTTATGGCCAGCTTTTTTAAGTATGGTATATGCACTGATGGCCTGCGTCATGTGCCCCCGGCCCTCTCCCTGAACAATGAACATGAAATTCAGTTGTTCCATTGAGTGAATTTATGCAATAATCATTTCTTCTTCATGCTCAAATTCTCCGTTTCCATTCTTCTTAAGAAGCGAAAGGTGCGAAATGACTCCATTGTAAAAACTGAAAGATTTATACCAGGGAAGCTCGTTTTCCTCCAACGTCTTTTTGATGATTTTGGTTAAGGCCGGATAATGGATATGGCTTACTTCCGGGAAAATGTGATGCGCTACGTGAAGATTGAAACCTCCAAAAATATAATTACCTAACCTACTGTCTGTGCTGAAGTCGGAAGTGGAAACAATTTGATGTCTGATCCAGGAAGTATTTACAACTGTATTGTCATACTTGGCTTCTGCGTACTTTGTTTCCAGAACGTGATGGGAAATATAAAATGTAAAGGCAAGAAACACGGAAACAGTAAAGTTCATGATCAGATAAGCCATGAAAATATGTAAAAATGGCAATCCTGTCATGATTGCCGGCAAAAGTAAAAAGGTAAATAAATAAGTCAGTTTTATCACGATTAATTTAATTACTTCGAGTACGGGTACTTTACTTAGTTTCAGATTTGCATGTTGTTTTTTGAATAACATAGCAAGATCCACATAAAAAATCCAGCTTAACGAAAACCACATATACATCAGCGGCGCATACAGGTGTTGATATTTATGGATGGCCATTTGTTTTGCATGAGGGCTAAGAAGCACCCATTTGGAGATTTCGAGATCCGTATCATTGTCATAAATGTTGGGAAAGATATGGTGTGAAAAATTGTGACGAATCTTCCAAACATATCCGCTCAAACCCTGTAAACCAAAAATAAGTTGAAACAGTATATTGTCGGCTCTTCGGTTTCCTGTAACACAATTATGTGCCGCGTCATGTCCGATATTAATCCCAAGGACTAAAAAAAAGAATCCGAAAGCAAAGTAGGATAGTATTAAATCAATAAAAGACGCTGCGTGTAGTAAAGAATAATAGCTCAATCCAATCAATAATACTAAAGAGATGGTTTTGAGCCACAAGGCAACATTCCCATTCTTTGAATTGTATTCAGCAAAATACTGCCTGGCCCTTTCTTTTATCTGGAAATGAATATGATCCGGAGAATCTTTAGCCGCGTACTTCAGTTTATTACTTTTCTCGTATGATTTCATTTTACAGCCTTCTGTTTTAGAAACACTCAAAGTTACAAAGTAAACAAAATACTTACTCAAAAATGCAAGCAAATAACTAACAATTTAGTTAAAACCTCACTTTTTTGCGAAAAAGTGAGGTTTTCTTTTTTTATAGTTTTTGCTTAACATCATAAACGCTCTTATAAGTTTAAAAAAATTATAAGCTATCCACTGGTTGATTTTTTCAAATCCGTTTTCATTTTCTTTTTGAATAGTTATTGCCTTACAATCATGGATTAGAATATGGTTCAAATGAGTTGAGAATTCAGCGAGAACGTCAGGGTCTACGATGTCAGTATTCAATTCAATACTGATGTAATGACTGAGGTAATTCAAGTTATATGAACCTATCGTAGCCCATTTGCCATCAACGAGAATGGCTTTTCCATGCATGACGGAAGTAGTCCATTCGAAAATTTTTATTCCATTTTTAAGGTAAAATCTATGTAAATAATTTTCTGCCGTTCGAATCGAACCCAGGTCTGACTTTCCGGCAAGAATAATATTAATCTCAATTCCCCTTTTTGCCGCATCTGCCAGAAGTTTTCGGAAACTCCGGCCAGGAAGAAAATAGCTGGCAACCAGCGTAATTGATTTTTCGGCTTTTATGAGCGCCTCCGTATAACTTTTGTGAATTTCGTTTTTCCCTTTTATCCAGTCATTTCGGCGGAACCGAAAATGATTTTTAATTTCGCTTGAATTGGATTGGCTTAATTCTTTTTCCAGGTATTTTAAACGATTAGATTTCTGTTTGCTGTAAAACTGCTCGCATAACAGGTGAACGTATTCACAGCAAGGTCCTTTCAGCAAAACGGCGTAATCCAGCCAGTGTAGTTCCGATGTGTTGAGATGGTATTTATCGGCAATATTGATTCCTCCGATCAGCGCTGTGTTTTTATCAGCAACTGCTATTTTATGATGCAGTCTTCGTCCAAAAAAAACACTTTCCGATGAGAACAAAGGAGAGAAAAGCCTGAAAAAAACACCGGCATGCAGCAATTCTTTACGGGCGGAAGCTGAAAAGGGATAGGATCCAAAAGCATCTGCCAACAGATAAACGGTTACCTTTCTGGCTACTGCTCTTTTTAAAGATTGAATTATTCTTTTGCCGGTTGAATCTGATTCGAAAATATAGGTTTGCAGATGGAGTGTTTCCTTGCTATTTTCAATTAATTCCTCCAGAATTTCAAAATAATTCTCACCGCTGTAAACAAGTTTTATTTCATCCGCTTTTACATATCCCGTCATAATTTATTTCGGACAATCTATTTCTTTACAAGATTGCCTTTCAGTTTCCAGCGTTACATGCTGGATATTCTGGTGCTCTAATGTGTGCTTGACCTTATGTTTAACTTCTGCTATTTGCTTTTCATTGAGTGTGTCATCTAAGATCAGATGTGCAGTCATGGAGTTTTTTGTAGTACTCATCGCCCAGATATGAATATGATGAATGTCTTTTATTTCAACCATTTTCAGAATTTCTGCTTTGATCTTTTCAACATCTAAGTTTTTGGGTACGGCATCCAGTGTGAGGTAAAGACTCTCTTTCAATAAGCCCCAGGTGCTATAGACAACTACTGCCATGATTCCTATGCTGATCAGGGGATCTATCCACTTGATTCCAGTGTAGGCTATGATAAGCCCGGCAATAACTACTGTGACAGAGACTACAGCATCTACTGCTAAATGAATATAAGCTGCTTTTATATTAAGGTCTTTTTCTTTTTCACGAAAAAACAAAAGAGCGGAGAGTGTATTGATAAGAATGCCTATTCCAGCTACGATGGCGATAATATCTCCTTTCGTTTCCTGCGGTTGCAGGAAACGGTGAACCGCCTCCCAGCCAATACTTCCTACAACAATTAACAGGACAACGGCATTTACAAGAGATGCCAATATCGTGCTTTTGTGAAACCCATACGTGAATTTTTCCGTTGCTTTGGATTGTGAAATTTTAAATGCAAAAAGCGATAAAGCTAAACCTGCGACATCGCTTAAATTGTGGCCCGCATCGGAAAGAAGCGCAAGCGAATTGGTGAGAATCCCCGTGATAAATTCTATCAGCACAAAAATTGAATTGAGTATAATTCCGATCCAGAAGGACCTGGTTACCTTTGAAAGTTCCGGATGATGATGGTGCGAATGCCCATGATGGGAGTGATCGTGTTCCATAATTATAAAATCCTGGAACTAAAGTACGTAAAATGTGGTGAAATGAACAAAAGTCAACTTTCTGCGATAAGCGTAGGGCCGCTTCGTATCCAAGTTTTTAATGTACTTTTGATGTCTATCATATGGCTAAAATAATAACTTATAATGTGAACGGAATCCGTTCAGCCTTGAGTAAGGGCTGGATCGATTGGCTGAAGGCGACTGATCCGGATGTGGTTTGTCTTCAGGAAATAAAGGCCACTCCTGATCAGATTGACTCTGCTCCAATTCAGGATCTCGGGTATCACTTATATTGGTATCCGGCGCAAAAAAAAGGGTACAGCGGGGTTGCCATTTTTTCCAAAATAAAACCGGATCATGTTGAATATGGGTGCGGCATAAAAAAATACGATGATGAAGGTCGGGTGCTGCGACTCGATTTCGGAGCTATTTCTGTCATGAGTATATACATGCCATCTGGATCCAGTGGAGAGGAGCGCCAAGCCTTTAAAATGATCTGGCTTGCCGATTTTCATAATTATATTACATCACTTAAAGTGAGCCGAAACAAACTTATTTTATGTGGTGATTACAATATCTGTCACCAACCTATAGATATTCATAATCCCAAAAGCAATGCTAATTCCTCTGGATTTTTGCCGGAGGAACGCGAATGGATCGGTAATTTTATGAAAGCAGGTTTCATTGATACTTTCCGCCACTTTAACAAAGAGCCTCATCATTATACCTGGTGGAGTTTTCGGGCCAATTCAAGGGCTAAAAATTTGGGTTGGCGGATTGATTACAACCTGGTTAGCGCTAATCTGGAAAATAACTTACGGCATGTGGCGATTCTTCCGGAAGCCAGGCATTCTGACCATTGTCCGGTTTTACTTGAACTGGACTTAGTGTGTTAAACCGGGTAGTTTGATTACCAAAACTGATGCGGGTAAGGTTTAAATAAATATATTTGTACGTCATAAAAAACAGTTAAGCCATGAAAAAACTCATTTGGTCAGCATTAACGTTTACTCTTCTTTGGTCCTGTGGCGGAAATAAAAATAGTGAAGGCGGCATTCATGAAGGTAAAGGAGGGATTTATTACGGTGGTATTTTCAGAGTGAATGAGATTGAAGATTTTAGAAGTCTCTACCCGCTTAACGTTACTGAGAGCGCTGGTTTACATATCACCTCAACAATTTACGAAGGGCTTGTAAAACTTTCTCAGTCGGATCTTTCTATAGCCCCTTGTTTAGCGGAAAAATGGGATAAGTCAGACGATATCAGGGCCTGGACGTTTTATATCCGTAAAGGCGTTAAATTTCAGGACGATCCTTGTTTTCCGGATGGGAAAGGCCGTGAAGTAACTGCCCATGATTTTAAATATTGTTTCGATCGGCTTTGTGAGGCAAATGCGGATAATCAACAATTTGGTATAACATTTAAAGATAGAGTAGAAGGCGCTGATGAATATTATCAGTCCACCATTGATAAAAAACCTTTGGCAGGGGGAGTTTCAGGAGTTAAGGTAATAGACGACCATACCTTACAGATAAGCCTTAAATATCCTTTTGCAGGTTTTTTAAATATTTTAACAATGCCTGGGTGTTGGCTTTATCCTAAAGAAGCCATTACAAAATATGGCAGTGATATTCGGGTAAACTGTGTTGGTACAGGAGCATTTCAGTTGAAAAGTTTTCAAGAGGGCGATGCTGTTGTGATGGAACGTAACAAAAATTATTGGGCAATGGATGATAACGGTAACCAGTTGCCTTATCTGGATGGAGTAAAGTTTAGTTTCAAAAAAGATCCCAAAAACGAATTGGCTGAATTCAAAAAAGGTAATCTGGACGTGACATTTCGTTTGCCAGTGGAAATGATTCCTGATATTCTGGACGAGTTTAACCATGCAAAAGACGGCAATGCACGTTTTGATGTGATGGTGGTTCCTGCAATGAGTCTTGATTATTATGGATTTCAGCATCAGAGCGAAATTTTTAAGAAAAAGGACGTCCGCCTCGCTTTTAACTATGCTATTGACCGGGAAAAGCTGGTTACTTATACTTTGCAGGGAGATGGTATCCCAGCAATGTACGGTATTGTTCCCCCTTCCTTTAAAGGATATAATAATAAGGCCTTAAAGGGCTATTCGTTTAAACCGGATACTGCAAAAAGGTTGTTAGCTATGGCCGGTTACCCTAATGGAAAAGGCTTTCCAAAATTGACCTTAGAAATAAACAGTGGTGGTCTGCCTAATGTACAGGTTGCCGAAGTTGTTCAAAAAATGTTGAAAGAGAATTTAAACATTGATGTGGATATTAATGTGATGCCTATGGCCGAGCATCTGGAAAGTCTTGAAACCGGGAAAGCTATGTTTTGGAGAGCCGGCTGGATAGCGGATTATCCTGATCCGGAAACTTTCCTTACGATTCTGTACGGCAAGCATGTTCCTGAACGGTTGACAGACCGTTCGTATGTTAATTCGGTGCGTTATAAAAGCGCAAAATTCGATTCCTTGTTTGAACTGGCGCTTCGTGAGTCGGATACTAAGAAACGTTTTGATTTGTATCGTCAGGCTGACCAGGTTGCCATTGATGATGGGGCTATTATGCCTATTTTTTACCATGAAAATTATCGCCTTGTTCAGTTGTGGGTGAAAAATTGTGAAACGAATGCCATGGAATACCGTGATCTGGCCAGAGTGTCTTTTATTCCAAAAGATGAAATAAAGAAAAAGTAGTGGGAATACTACAGAAAATATTAAAGGATAAAGCCGTTACTCATTTGAAAGAAGGCGATCCGGCACCTGCATTTTCAGGAGTAGATCAGGATGGTAAACGGATATCCCTGAGTGATTTCACCGGAAAGAAATTCGTTCTTTATTTTTATCCAAAAGATGATACTCCGGGTTGTACCGTTGAATCCTGTAATCTTCGGGACAATTATACGGAGCTCAAAAAAAGAGGAATTGAGATTGTTGGAGTAAGTGCGGATGATGAAAAGTCACATAAAAAATTCATACAAAAATATAGCCTTCCTTTCCGCTTGATTGCGGACATGGATAAAGCAATTATCAATGCATATGGGGTGTGGGGTGAAAAATCCGTATTCGGTAAAACATATGATGGGATTTTGAGAACCACATTTGTTATTGATGAAGAAGGCAGAATCGAAAAAATTCTTTCAAAAGTGGATACCGGAAATCATTCCGAACAAATCGTGTCTGCAATTACCTCTACGTAGACAAAAAGCATACACTCTTATTTATTTTAATTTGTTGTTTACCAATTAGTTGTGTTTTATTTTGTAATAAGTGTATGTTGTTTGTATTTTATTTGTATGTTTGTGTATGGAAAATTTTGAACTACTCACTAAAAATGAATCAGAAGCAGTCCGGATTATCCGGAATAGCCTGCTTCATAAGGGAGAGTTTCCTACAGTCAGAGAATTAATGATTGAAATGGAATACAAATCACCGCGTTCCGCTGCCGTAATTATGGAGCAATTGATTGAAAAAGGTATTTTAAAAAGAAAAATAGATGGTGGTTTACAATTAAAGGATGTGTCTCCCGAAGAAAGAGGAAGTGCTCAAACGGTCGATGTTCCACTGGTGGGTTCGGTAGCCTGTGGAATGCCGATGCTTGCTGAACAGAATGTGGATGCTATGATTCCGGTATCTGTTAAACTGGCAAAGCCTCCACACCGTTATTTTTTCCTCCGCGCAAATGGGGATTCTATGAACGAAAAAGGAATCAATAACGGAGATATGGTGCTGGTAAAACAACAGTCTACTGCAAATAACGGGGACCTTGTAGTTGCCCTTATTGATGAGGAAGCTACCTTAAAGGAATTTTATCATTATGGAGATTCCATTATCCTGAAACCTCGTTCAAGCAATAAAAAACATCAACCTATTTTGTTAACAAGTGATTTTCAGATCCAGGGACTGGTTATTACAACTATTCCTGGTCTGGCACAGTAATGAATTTCAAAACGTAATTATAAAACCTAAATATCATGAGCAAAGAAACAAAAGAACTAAAGGAGCCTAAAGAGCAGAAGGATCAAAAAGAATCCGCTAAAGAGGTTAACAAAGAAAAGCTAAAGGCTCTCCAACTTACAATTGATAAATTGGAAAAAACCTATGGTAAAGGAACCATTATGAAAATGGATGATTCCGTTGTTGACCAGGTAGAAGTCATTCCAACCGGTTCGCTTACCCTGGACATTGCACTGGGAATAGGCGGCTTGCCTAAGGGGCGTATCGTTGAGATCTATGGTCCTGAATCTTCGGGCAAAACAACATTGGCTATTCACGCAATTGCCAATGTTCAAAAACAAGGTGGCGTTGCAGCGATCATTGATGCAGAGCATGCTTTTGATCGTTTGTACGCACAGAAACTTGGAGTAAATGTAAAGGATCTTTTGCTGTCTCAGCCTGATAATGGAGAACAGGCCTTGGAAATTGCGGATAACCTGATCCGTTCCGGAGCTGTAGACATTGTCGTGATCGATTCGGTGGCTGCACTTACTCCTAAAAGTGAGATTGAGGGTGAAATGGGCGATTCTAAAATGGGCTTACAGGCACGTCTGATGTCCCAAGCACTGCGTAAGTTAACGGCTAACATCAACAGAACCGGTTGTTGCTGTATTTTTATTAATCAATTGCGTGAAAAGATCGGTGTTATGTTTGGAAATCCTGAAACAACAACCGGTGGTAATGCATTGAAATTTTACGCTTCCGTGCGTCTGGATATCCGCAGAATAGGACAGTTGAAGGAAGGTGAAGTTGTTGTCGGTAACCGGACCCGTGTTAAAGTTGTAAAAAATAAAATTGCTCCCCCTTTCCGCCTTGCCGAATTCGATATGATATTTGGTGATGGCATTTCAAAAGTAGGTGAAATCATCGACCTGGGAGTTGAGCATGGCATCATTCAAAAGAGTGGTTCCTGGTTCAGCTATGACACTACTAAACTTGGTCAGGGCCGTGATTCTGTAAAACAGGTTTTTCTGGATAATCCGGAACTTGGAGAAGAAATTGAAAACCGCATTAAGGAAGCTCTTAAACCGGCTGTTCCTGTTGAGGTTAATTAATTCAGTTTGTAAAGTTTAGTTTGGTTAATTTTTGCCTGGTTTGCCCGAGAGTCCCTCTTCTTTAATGAAGAGGGACTTTTGTTTGCTAAATTGTGACCCGAAAAATCAGAACTTCTTCTTCCGGGCACTTCGGACAACAGGTTTTCTCTTCTTTTTTTCTTTAAACCCCAGCCGTCTGGCACCGCCTAAATTCACTTTTTTATTTTTGCCCAGTTTTTCGTGAAAGGCCCCCGTCATTCCTTTTCCTTTAGATGAACTGTAATTTTTATTCATTAGGGATGGCTTCTCTTCTTCTGAAAATACATTTGAAATAACCAGGCCTTCAGGTAATTCTTCCAGCGGGATGGATTTGTTCATTAGTTCTTCAATTCCTGCCTGGTAGGATTCTTCCAATTCATTAATGAAACTTATTGCAACGCCTGCCTTGTTTGCCCGTCCGGTTCTGCCAATGCGGTGAATATAGTCTGCAGGTATTTCCGGCAGGTCAAAATTAATTACATGACTTACATCGGAGAAATCAAGCCCGCGTGCAATAATATCCGTTGCGATGAGACAACGGTGCTTTCCTTCATCAAATTGTTTGATAGCGGCAAAGCGCTGTGCCTGTGATTTGTTGGAATGCATCACAGCAAATTGCCCTGGTAATCTCAATTCCAGTTCATCGTACAGGCGATCCGCCAGTTTTTTGCTTTTCACAAATACGACTACTTTCAGTAAGCTCGAGTCGTTTGCAAGCAAGTGAACCAGGAGATTCGACTTGGTAATGAAATTGGGAACGGGATAACCTACCTGGATAATCCTCTCCAAAGGGGTTCCATGCGATGTGATTTCAATTTTAAGAGGAGTGTTAAAATATTCAAGAATCATTTTTTCTACATCGCTTGTTAGCGTGGCAGAAAACAAGAGATTCTGCCTTTTTGAGGGTAATGTGTCCAACAGATTAATTACCTGGGTTCTAAATCCAAGATTCAGCATTTCGTCTGCTTCGTCGATGACCAGTTTTTGAATTTCTCTTAGCTTTAGTATTCCGGTAAGTTTCAGATCAACCAGCCGGCCTGGAGTGGCAACAAGTATATCCAAACCATTGTATACCAGTTGTTTTTGAGTATTGATATTCGTGCCACCGTATACTCCAAGGAAACGGACCTGCATATATTTTGTTAATTTTTCAATTTCGCCGATTATTTGTAAAACTAACTCGCGGGTAGGCACAACTATAAGGATCCTTGGATTTTTTTGATCGGAAAATTTTAATTGCCGGAGTAAGGGAAGCAGATAGGCAAAGGTCTTGCCGGTACCTGTTTGAGCTATTCCAATAATGTCTCGGCCTGACATGATCAGTGGAAATGCCTTTTCCTGAATAGGGGTAGGAGCTACATACTCCAGATCGATTAGCGCATTGAGCAAGGGTTTGGTTATGTTTAATTCTTCAAATGTCATGGATTTAATTTTAGCTTCCTGTAAAGATAGCCGAATGCTTCCAGCCTGGTTAACAACACTAACATCTTTTAGTTATCTTTAAAGTGAAAAGACAGGTTCTATGAATAAGTCGTTTATTTCTTATTTGCCTCTTTCTATCGTCATTTGTTTAATTGCTGCTTGCCACAACTCTTCAATCAAAAACGAGAGCGGTTCACAAACTCCTTCTTCTGCAGTAATTATTCCCAGAGAATTACAGGAACTAAACGAAAAACTGAGGAAGGATACCACGGATGCTACTTCCTATTATGCACGTGCGAAATATTACCTGAAGATGCGTGATTTTAATGCATCCCTGCTGGATATGTCCCACCTAATGAGATTGGATAGCATGAAAGCGGAATATTATATTACCCTTTCGGATATTTATTTATTCGGCAATCATACAAGTAAGACCAAGGATGCCCTGGAAAAATGTCTTTCGCTTGATCCGAAAAATACGGAGGCTATGTTAAAATTGGCCGAACTTTATTTTTATGTAAAAAAGTACCGGGAATCTATCAACTATATTAATGATGCTTTGAAAGTGAATAATTATATTTCTAAAGCATATTTCCTGAAAGGCTTGAATTTTAAGGAAACCGGAGATACACTAAAAGCTATATCCAGCATGGTTACTGCTACAGAGCAGGATCCTGATTATTATGCTGCATATGAGGAACTGGGAGTTTTGTATGCTGCAAAAAAAAACAAACTGGCGATAGACTATTATAATGATGCATTGCGTTTGGAACCCAAAAGTCTGGAAACCTTTTACAATAAGGGAAAATTTTACCAGGATGGGAAAGACTGGGATAATGCGATAGCAATGTATCAGGATCTGCTAAAAATAGAACCCAATTATAAGCATGCTCAATACAATCTTGGGGCTATTGCGCTGGTACACAAAAAGGATTACGAGGAAGCGATCAAACATTTTACAGCCGCCGTTCAGATAGATTCCCGGTATGTGGAGGCCTATTATGCGCGTGCCACCTGCTACCTTCAGAAGGGAGATAAAGCGAAGGCAAAGGCCGATTACCGGATAGCCGTTCAGCTTGATCCCAAGTATCAGCCGGCAGTCGAAGCTTTACAAGGGCTTTAAATAGGTTATCAATGATAAATGCCGTTGTTTACCCTGCAACTAAAATTTAATCCCAGGCCTTTCCGGAAAAATACGTTGTTGTAGAAATTTGTATCCGGTGATAATTCCGCTGAATAGTAGAACCCATTGGGAGGAAGTGGTTCAAGATCGAGTGATGCAGTTCGTCCTTTTTTGTTTTCAGCTTTTACAACTTCGATGCGTTTGTCTACTGCATTTGCATATAAGGGAGCTGAGTTCAATTGCCAGACAATACTGAAAATGAGCAAACCGGAACTTAAGGAAAGTCCTGAAGCGGTAATTAACATCACTCTTTTGTCTTTTATTTTATATCCGAGGTAAGCAAATAGGTAAATGAATAAAAGGACAAGGAGGAAAGAGTTAATTGTAAAGGAACGCTCGGGACCCCGGTCAGCCATAATATAGCAGGCTGGCAATAAGGCACTATAACTTAGTACTAAAAAACCGACACAGGCTATTCTTAAGGACTTGCTGGTAAAGAGGAGGGAAGCAAGTAAATTATTTTTTAATTGATTCCCTGCCCATGAAAAAGGGATGGAAAATAGTACCAGCAGAGGTAGTTTCGTTGGAATTTTCAGAATAAACAGGTAGATCATTGTTCGTGCCGGGAGATAAAATGTTTCTATAAAAGCGGCTTGCCTTAACATGGCCTTTCTGGATTGAGTGCCTGTTCCGAAGTAAATAAATGATAATGCAATAAGTGAAAAACAAGTGATGCTGAATAGCATTTTGAACAGGTGGCTGTTTTTTAATTCTCTTGTATTCTTTCGAAACCGGTAAATAAAAAGCAAAATTCCTGCAACGCACAGCAGCATTACAAATACTCCGAAAGATTCTGCGGCTCCCATCACATAGACCAAACAAACAGATAGGGCGACAGAATTAATTACATTGGTTTTACCATTTAGTAAAAACACAAGACCCCAAAGGAAAGCTGCCAGGCTGAATAAATAGGCGATGGAAGAGCAGAACCAAAACCAGGTCTCAGCGATAGACACCGAGGAAAAAAAGAAAGCACAACAAAAAAGCGCTGAAAAATTAAATAAAACGAAATTTGAAAAATGAATTTCGGCCTTTTTACAGAAGAATTGCAGGAGTTTGAAAGCTGCAGTCGCCAGAAGAAATAATACGATTAGTCCATAACCTATCAGAACGCTCCGTTCCTGAAAATGGCCGGTGAGGGCGCTTGACAGGAATACTGCGGCAGGCCGAGGGGTCCATGTTTGATAGATATACCATGTACTGCCCAGAATGCCCCTGGTCCTGGCGTTGAACACGGTATAGTAATCGTCCGCTGCATAACGGTTAAAGAAGAGCAATAAGCAGTAAAGACCGCTGAACAGAAGGTTGTTTAAAACAAGTAGTCGAAAGAAGCATTTATAACCCATAAAATAGGAAACGGGAATCAACTGATTCCCGTTTCTGGATAAATCGCACTTCTCCTTCACAGAAGAATTGACTTTATTTTACCGATTCAATCACCGATTTGAAAGCTTCGGGATGATTCATTGCCAAATCAGCTAAAACCTTGCGGTTCAGGTTCATGTTCTTGGAATGAATTTTACCCATAAATTCTGAATAGCTCATTCCATGTTCGCGAACGCCTGCATTGATCCGCTGAATCCAAAGACCACGCATGTTGCGTTTTTTTAGTTTGCGACCTTTGTAAGCATAGGTTAAACCTTTTTCAAAAACGTGTTTTGCAACAGTGAGAATGTTTTTGCGTGCACCCCAATACCCTTTTGTTTGTTTGAGGAGTTTCTTTCTTCTGGCTCTGGAAGCCACATTGTTAACCGACCTTGGCATGATTTCTTAGGTTTTTGGTGATGAGCGTTCATTGCTTTTGCAATGAATCTTAGTACTCAGTACCGGGTTTATACTAATTGATTACTATTCTTTACGCTTTTCCTTTACCGATTGCGAGCATAAATTTCACACGTCCGGTATCCACAGGATTCACCTGAACAAAACCGGCCAGTTTTTCCTTGCGTTTTTTTGCCTTTTTAGTAAGAATGTGATTCTTGAAAGCCTGTTTTCTTTTGATCTTACCGGTACCAGTTATCGAAAATCTTTTCTTTGCACTGGAATTTGTCTTCATTTTTGGCATTACACGAGAATTATAAATTAATAATTAAAAAAAACGTTTATTTCTTTTTCGGAGCAATAATCATCATCATCCGTTTTCCTTCCAACAAAGGCAATTGTTCTGCCTTCCCGAATTCTTCCAATTCATTTGCGAACCGGAGCAATAATAATTCCCCCTGATCCTTGTACACTATTTCACGTCCTCTGAACATTACATATGCCCTTACTTTTGAACCTTCCTTTAAGAAGTTGATCGCATGGTTCTTCTTAAAATTGAAATCATGATCATCAATGTGTGGCCCAAAACGTATTTCTTTTACAACGACCTTTTGGGCCTTTGCTTTCATTTCCTTTGCTTTCTTCTTCTGTTCGTAAAGGAATTTTTTATAATCAATTACCTTACAAACGGGTGGAGTAGCAGTAGCTGCAATTTCAACCAGGTCAACTCCCGCATTCCGGGCTATTTCAATTGCCTGGGCAATCGGGAAAACTCCTCCTTCTATACCATCTCCAACAACGCGTACTTCCGTTGCCGTTATCCGTTCATTTATTTTATGTAAGGGTTCTTTCTTCTGAAACCTGTTATTGGGTCTCGGAACAAATGGTCTGGGTCTGAATACAATTGCTATAGTTACCTCCGCTTTTAAATTTTATTTACACTTGTTACAAATTCATCAATGGTAAAAATTCCTTTATCGCCTTCACCATGTCTTCGAACAGAAACTTTATTTTCAAGTTCTTCCTTTTCTCCGACAATCAGCATGAAGGGTATTTTCTTCATCTCCGTATCCCGTATCTTCTTGCCAATCTTCTCATTCCGGTCATCGACGAGCCCGCGAATATCGGAATTATTTAACAATTCTAAAACTTTTTTCGCGTAATCATTATGTTTTTCACTGATCGGGAGCACATAGACCTGCTCGGGAGTCAACCAGAGTGGGAAATTGCCTGCACAATGTTCGATTAAAACCGCTATAAACCGTTCCAGCGAGCCAAATGGCGCCCGGTGTATCATAACGGGTACATGTTTCATGTTGTCACTCCCAGTGTACTCCAATTCAAAGCGTTCCGGGAGGTTATAATCGACCTGGATAGTACCGAGTTGCCATTTGCGGCCAATGGCATCTTTAACCATAAAATCAAGCTTAGGACCGTAAAATGCAGCTTCTCCAAGCTCTACAGTGGTTTTAAGCCCTTTTTCTTTGGCTGATTCGATGATGGCCTGTTCTGCCTTTTGCCAGTTTTCATCGGAGCCTATGTACTTGGATTTACTCTCCGGGTCACGAAGTGAAATTTGAGCTGTATAATCCTGAAAATCAAGAGCTTTAAATACGTAAAGCACCAAATCAATTACTTTACAGAATTCATCGTGCAATTGATCCGGACGGCAAAACAGATGGGCATCATCCTGGGTAAAGCCACGCACCCTGGTCAGTCCGTGCAATTCTCCATGTTGTTCATAGCGATAGACGGTCCCAAATTCAGCAAATCGTAAAGGAAGATCCTTATAGGAGCGGGGAGAACTTTTGTATATTTCGCAATGATGGGGACAATTCATGGGTTTCAAAAAAAATTGTTCCCCCTCTACCGGCGTATTTATTGGCTGAAAACTATCCTTACCATATTTTTCATAATGCCCGGAGGTTATGTATAGTTGCTTATTCCCTATGTGCGGAGTAATTACTGGAAGATAACCTGCTTTTATCTGGGCTTTTTGAAGGAATTGTATGAGCCGCTCGCGTAAAGCGGCTCCTTTTGGCAACCAGAGTGGTAAACCCATTCCAACTTTTTCTGAAAAAGTAAAAAGTTCCAATTCTTTTCCGATCTTCCGGTGATCTCTTTTTTTCGCTTCTTCCAGAAGGGTTAAATACTCTTTTAAATCCTTTTCTTTTTGAAAGCTTATTCCATAAATGCGGGTGAGCATTTTGTTTTTCTCATCGCCTTTCCAATAAGCGCTACTCACGCTCATGAGTTTCACAGCTTTAATAAAACCGGTATTGGGGATATGCGGGCCACGGCATAAATCGGTGAAATTTCCCTGTTGGTAGAGGGTTATGTTACCATCGGAGAGACCTTCCAGAAGATCAAGCTTATAATGGTCTCCTTTATTTTTAAAATAGGCAATCGCATCTTGTTTTGAAATTTCCTTTCTCAGGTAGGGATTATTCAGACGTGCAAGTTCCATCATTTTGTCTTCAATTTTTTTGAAGTCATCTGTTGAAATGCGCGTTTCCCCAAAGTCAACATCATAATAAAAACCGTTTTCGAGGGAAGGACCAACCCAGAATTTAATTCCCGGGTAAAGTGCTTCCAACGCTTCCGCCATTAAATGGGCGGATGAATGCCATAACGTAGATTTTCCTGCTTCATCGTTTCCGGTTAAGAGAACCAGTCGGGTATCCTGGTTGATAGGACGGTTCGCATCCCAGACTTCCTCATTTATTTTTGCCGCAAGCACATTACGGGCCAGCCCTTCGCTAATACTTCTGGCAATATCGAGCGCGTTCGTCCCTTTAGGAAACTGTTTTACAGAACCATCCGGTAAGGTGATGTTAATCATAGACAATGCTGGAAATTTTAATTTAATTATAATTACTACAGAAAAGAATACAAATATAGGGAGGAATTCGGATTTTATTACTCTTTATAGCCAATCAGCATCACTACACAACCCGTATTTTTCTGACCGCTTACCGATTTTGGAATTTCATAATCGATGTAATACGTACCCGCTTTTTTTGGCTCAAATGTCCAATGTTTGTCGGCGCTGTTTTCTGATTCGAATAACTTGTTCCGTTTTTTTGCACGTTGATTCTTATCGTAAATAGCTAACTGCACGTCTTCAGAGAAAGAGGATGTTCCGAATACCAGTTTATAGTGTTGGCCTGCAAATGCCGTAAACTCAACTTCAATTACCTGAGATTTGGCAGGATCAAAAATAATATCATTCAAGGTATAACTATCATATTGGTAAGGAGCAATGCTCGGCTTGGATTCCTTCACAATTTGCTTGGCTTTGCACTGAGCATTCGCAAAATTACCTGCAAGAATCAATATGCAAAGAACTAAAATCCGGGTTGCTGTTTTCATTTCAGATGAATTGAAACTGTTTTTTATATAAAATCTTTAGCTGGTCACAAATTTATTTCGCAATTCAGCGATTTTCTTACTAAGCTCAGTCATTTCCTGATCAGTTAGGCTTACCGCTGAAACAGGCTCATCTTCTTTGGCTTCCGTTTTATTTTTCTTCACCGAATCAAAGTTGTCATACAGATTCATCAGACTATTCAGGTCAGCTATCAAGCCGGTAATTCCGGCATCCTTAGTTTCCTGTAATTTTAACACTTTAATAATCCTGGAAAGGATCGTCATTTGTTCTGAAATTTTATCATTCAGACCTTTTTCTTTTGATTTTTCAAAAACCTTTGAGCCAATGTACATAGCTTCCGTCCATGCGCCCGAAAACGCAATGGCTGAGATTTGCCGTTGTTCGTTATCCTCCAGGTAAGTATCCGTCGCCATTTGAACTTCGGCTATAATTGTGCGCAAAGAATCTTCGTTCGTAAGGTTTTTTTCAAATCGTTTAACGAAAGCTCCTTCCTCAAAAATACTTGTCATTCCCAGCGAGCTGGAAAGCTGGGTAGATGCCTGCATATAATTCATTGCTTCCTGACGTTGTTTATTTAAGACACAGTATGCAAGATCGGCTGCATAAACTCCCAGGTTAAGTGATTTGCTGAAATTTGAAGTGTATTTTGCAGGATCTTTTTGAGTATTGGTAACACCTTCCAGAAAAGTCAATCCTGATTTTCTGAATAAAGAAACAATTTGAAGTGGGGAGGGGAGGTTATAAGATACCTCCTGTTCTACTTCCTTTTCTTTTTTAAGCGTAGAATCGCTTGTCTGGTTCTCACTTGCCCGTTCTTTGGTTTCGTTTCCCGTACAGGAAATAAAGATACTTCCTATGAGAAAGGACATCGCATACTTAACAATTTTGGAGCGGATATGTTTTTTCATTACGCTAAAGTTTACTTTTCAGCTACTAAACTACAAAAAAAACACTCATTGCTGCTAATGGTCTCTTAAATCAATAACCTCGACTCCGGGATGTGCTTTGGGATCAAAATTAAACATGCCTTCGGGCATAGGGCTGTTTGTTATAAAAGAAGTCAGGGTATAATCGATTCGACTTCCGTCTTTCATTAATGCCGCACAGGAAATAATTTGTTTTTTTGCTTTGTCAATTGTCAACAGAAGCGTATGGAATTTCTTTTTGTCCGGATTCAGTGGGTAAAGATTAATGGATTGAGAACTGGCTGTTTCACTTTCGAAACGGAACTTATAGCCCTTTTCATAGATTGTAAAAAGAGTGGTTGGACTTAAGCCGTCACTCATATTCTGATCAGCATCATTCACCTGCACTTCGTTATTGTCTTTTAAAAATGTCCAGGAAGTTTTCCCATCTGAAGTGATTTCCTGGCCTTTTATTTCCAATTTGTATTTATTTCCTTTTAGCTGCAGTGCTCCTTTTTGTATATCCGGTTTCTTGGTTTTATCCTTTCCTTGTACGGCGACCGTAAACTCGGCTTTGATGGAGGTGTAGGCTTTGGTTTTGGAACTTAGTTCGTCCAGTATGGCTTTTGCTTTAGGGTCCTGAGTGTCATTCGTCTGACAAAAAGAGGAAAGGGCCGTTAGCAAAGCAAATAGTAACGTAAGTAGCCGGTTCATAGTTGTGTTGTGTTTTTGGACGTATTGTTCAATAACTGTTCCAGACTCATCAAGTCCTTGACAAGAACTTCTCTGGCTTTGCTTCCTTCGAAGGGGCCGATAATGCCTGCAGCCTCCAATTGGTCAACGATGCGGCCGGCCCGGTTATAACCTAGTTTCAGACGCCTTTGCAGCAAAGAGGCTGAACCTTGCTGATGCTGAACAATAATGCGTGCGGCATCTGCGAAGAAGGAGTCCCGTTCGGATGGATCAAGTTCAGTTGAACCCGATTCGGCATTTTCATCGATGTATTCCGGCAATTTAAATGCTTCGGGATAGCTGCGCTGCGAACCAATGAATTCCGTAATCTTTTCTACCTCAGGTGTATCAACAAATGCACATTGTATCCGGATCAGATCATTTCCGGTAGATAGCAGCATGTCGCCCCGCCCGATTAATTGTTCAGCGCCCCCTGAATCAAGAATTGTACGGGAATCAATTTTGGAGGTTACCCGGAACGCAATGCGTGCAGGAAAGTTCGCTTTTATTGTACCGGTTATGATATTGACGGACGGACGTTGTGTTGCAATAATCAGGTGAATTCCAATAGCCCGGGCAAGTTGTGCCAGCCTCGCAATGGGGGTCTCCACTTCTTTTCCTGCGGTCATAATTAGATCCGCAAATTCATCGACAACTAATATAATATACGGTAAAAATTTGTGTCCGTTATTGGGATTCAACTTGCGCGAAATGAATTTGACATTATATTCCTTCAAGTTGCGCACCTGTGCATCCTTCAACAGGTCATACCGTTGATCCATTTCAATGCACAGTGAGTTAAGCGTATGAATAACCTTCTTCGTATCTGTGATAATAGCTTCCTCTGTATCCGGAAGTTTCGCCAGGAAATGGCGCTCAATTTTGTTGAAAAGGGTAAGTTCAACTTTTTTCGGATCAACCAACACAAATTTTATTTGGGAAGGATGTTTTTTATAAAGCAGGGAAACAAGGATGGCATTTAGTCCAACCGATTTGCCTTGTCCGGTCGCTCCAGCCATCAGGAGATGGGGCATTTTAGCTAAATCGGCAATAAAGGTTTCGTTGGAGATCGTTTTGCCCAGTGCAATCGGCAGTTCCATGGTGGAGTTCTGAAATTTTTCCGAAGCGAGAATTGTTCTCATCGCCACCATTTCAGGGCTGAGATTCGGGACTTCTATCCCAATGGTTCCTTTACCGGGTATAGGTGCGATGATCCGTATACCGAGTGCGGAAAGGCTCAGCGCAATATCATCTTCCAGGTTCTTGATTTTTGATATCCGTACACCTGCTGCAGGAATAATTTCGTAGAGCGTAACCGTGGGGCCGATCGTCGCTTTTATTTTATCTATTTGTATGCCATAATTATTCAGTGTGCTGACAATCCGGTCTTTGTTGGCATTCAGTTCTTCTGCATTCACACTGCTTTCTTTGCTGATGGAATATTGTTCCAAAAGATCCAGATGAGGCATTTGATAACTGGACAAGTCGAGCGTAGGGTCATATTCCCCAAAAGGCAGAGATTCAGATGGGGGGCTTTCTTCGCCCGGCTCTTCTGCTTTTTCTATAATCGTAAATGGGACATCTCCCGTTTCTGATGTTTTGATTAGTTCAGTCTTGTTCGCTTCCTCTTCTGTTTTTTCTTCTTCTTTTTCCGATTTGAAGGAGTTAACCGGTTTTACTTCCGGTTCATCTTGATCTTTATCTTGTGTCAAAGGTTGAACATTCAGAATAGGCTCAATAATTTGACCATCGGATACTAACTCAGATACCGGCATTTGCGTTAATGGCTTTTTTGTAAAAAGGTCGAACGTTACATTAAAAGCTAATACCAGAAACATGAGGAACGAAAACCCAAGCAGGAATCCCGTTCCGATAAAGCCCAGTATGCCATTCAGCCAATTGCTCATGGTATAGCCAAATCCACCACCAAAATAGAAATAGTTACTGGTGAAAAAATATCCAAGGCTTATCGACAACCAGATTAAAGCAAAAAAAGAAAAACGATACGTTTTCCCCAGAGGCAATAAGGAAACTTTGAATAAAATGCGAACACCCGTTATGAGTCCAATAAGTACAAATGCAAAAGAGGCTAAGCCAAACCATTTGTGAATAAATAAATGCGCCGTTAAAGCCCCTATTTTTCCCAACCAATTGTCTACCTTAACCTCCGGTGAAAATAGCATTCCGAGGGTTCCCACCACTTTGTCATAGTCTGTTTGCCAGGTGAATAGAAAAGAGGTAAAGGCAATAAAAAGATAAGCTGTTAGTAACAGGAAGGTTAATCCTGTGATTTTCTGGAACCGTTCTTCATAAATAAAGGAAAAGGCACCCTCAAATCGTTCCGTAAGGGTTGTTTTCGTTTTTTTCTTTTCTTTAGGTTCTTTTTTCTCCGTTTTCTGTGCTTTTTCAGCCCTTGGTGTTTTTTCAACTTTCTCTTTAGTTGAGGAAACAGACCACTCAGAAGGAACGTCTTCGGACAGTTTCTCTTCTTTATGAGCAACAATTTCCAATTCAGTATCCGGATCTTTGATAGTATTCTTCAGCTCGTTTCGCTTACGTTCGGCCATTTGACTGCATTAACTGCTACCAAAGTTATTTAATGGCAGTCCGCTCTGATACTATAAACGAAAAACTTATACACTTAGTGTTGTGGAAAAGAGATTATTGCATACCTGCAAACAGGTCTTCGAGCTCTTTTTGGGAAATTACTTTATAATCTCCGGGGGTTTCAAAGTCACTGTCCTCGATGGTTGATTTAGTAACCTTGCGGGCAGTGAAACGTAGTTCCAGGCCATAACGTTTCAATTGAAACTCCATCAATACACCATCGATTTCGTTATACCCATTGCTCCAGTTAGGCTTTTCAACTTCCATTTCATCGGTATAATACACATCGAATGGTGGATGTGAGTCATTTTCATAACTTATTATAGCTCTTTTGCATTTGTATCCGACAATGACTTTGGTTTCATTTGTCTTTTGAATTTTCATTTTTGAATTGGCTATTTCCTTCTGAATTTCATCAGCGTTAGTTATGGCGGTACGTTTAGTATTGAGAAGTTTGATTAACTGGGTTACCGTTTTATTGCCGTAATCTGAAACGATCGACATATTCATGAGTCCCATTCCGGCACTCATTTCGTAAACTATTTTGTGATCTTTAAATTTTTCCACCATCTTACTGGGTGCCAGATCTGCCATAGGGTTATTGGGGTCTACAGCTGCTGCTTCGAACTCAATAATGCCTTCGGAAATAGCTTTTCCATTCGATGTCCCACCTTTACAGCCCCATAAAATGGGAATAAAAATTAAACAAATCAGGCTGATTTTTAAATGCTTAGCAATAAATATCCACACAAATCCTAAATTGAAATTAGACAATACGTTCCAAAAATAGTTATTTACTTCTTAATACCCCAGCGTTTTAAGCATTGATTTAAAACTCTGTTCTTTGGCAAACATTCGGGTAGATAGTTCCCCATTTTCATCTTTTGAAATAATGACGTGTTTAGGGGCGGGGATAAGGCAATGCTGTATTCCTCCATAACCACTCAAGGATTCCTGGTAAGCACCTGTATGAAAAAATCCAACATATAAAGGTTCTTCCGTTTCCCTGTCAAGTTTTGGCAAAAACACCTGGTTTGCATGAGCTTCCGTATTATAATAATCCATACTATCACAGGTCAGTCCGCCTAAATTCACCCGCTGGTATTCCCGGTCCCAGTGATTGATGGCCAGTAGTACAAAACGCTGATTAATGCCCCAGGTGTCGGGAAGTGTCGTAATAAAGGAACTGTCGATCATGTACCATTTTTCACGATCATTCTGGTTCTTTTGATCCAATACGGAATAAATGGCTGCACCACTTTCACCAACGGTAAATGAGCCGAATTCAGTGAAAATATTGGGCTCTTTTACTTTGTGTTGCTTACAATAAGTTTTAATCTGGGAAATAATTTCTTCAATGATGTATTCATAGTCATAGTCAAAGTTCAGGGATGTCCGTATGGGCATGCCTCCGCCAATATTGAGTGAGTCAAGCTCAGGACATATTTTTTTAAGATCGGCATATACCTTCATGCATTTGGCAAGTTCCGTCCAATAATAGATAGAGTCTTTTATACCGGTATTAATAAAAAAATGAAGCATTTTGAGTTCAAACTTAGGATTACCCTTTATATGCTCTTTGTAATATTCAACGATTTCTTTATAACGGATGCCCAGACGGGAAGTGTAAAACTGATAGGACGGTTCCTCCTCCGCTGCAATCCGAATCCCAAGTTTAGTCTTGTTTTTTACATGTTTTTTATAATAATCGATTTCGCTTTTATTATCCAGTACTGGTATTACATTGAAGTCTTCATTGATGAGTTCCGAAATATATTGCTGGTAATTTTCGCGCTTATAACCATTGCATACAATAAACGTATCCTTGGATATCAATCCTTTTTTGTAGACCTCCCGAACGATGGGAATGTCAAACGCAGAAGACGTTTCCAGGTGAACATCGTTTTTGAGAACTTCTTCCAGGATGAAAGAAAAATGGGAACTTTTCGTACAATAACAGTAAGTATAGCTACCTTTATAGTCGGATTTGGCCATCGCTACATTGAACAGCCGTTTTGCTTTTTGTATGTGTGAGCTGATCTTTGGGAGGTAGGTTATTTTAAGTGGAGTACCATATTGTTTGATAATATCCATAATAGGTATTTCATTAAAATGAAGCAAGTTGTCTTTAACGGAAAAACCTTCCTGCGGAAAGTTGAAGGTCTGGTGGATCAGATCGCTGTACTTGTTCTTCATTTGATATTAAGTAAGTGAGTTGGATTGACTAATTATATACAAAGTAACTAAATACTTTTAAGGAATTTATAGAAAATTAAATTTTTTTAGTTTCATGAAAACGGTTAAACTGATTGAAGTAAAGTCTGAAATCGGAGCTGGCACCAGGGGAGCAAGTATGGGTATAGACGCGATTAAAATTGCCGCTCTGGATTTTGGAAGTTCGTTCTTTAAAAAGCATAAATCCATAGAAGTCCCTAATGAAAATCGCTTGTTACTGGAACCGGTGATTCATGACTATGCCAAGCGGATAAAAGGTGTTTTGACCGTTTGTGACCGCGTTTCAAAAGAAGTTTCTAAGGCTTTTAGTGACCATCGTAACTTTCCAATTGTACTGGCAGGGGATCATAGCTCGGCTGCAGGAACAGTAACCGGCATCAAAATGGCCTTTCCTCATAAGCGCATCGGACTCATCTGGATTGATGCGCATGCCGATCTTCATTCACCCTATACTACACCGTCCGGTAATATGCATGGTATGGTGCTTGCGGCTCTTTTGGGGGAGGATAATATGGAGCAGGCTGTCAATAAACCGGACGAAGAAACGATCGACTATTGGAATAAACTTAAAAACCTGGGAGGTATTTGTCCCAAAGTGAACTATTCGGATGTTGTTTTTATTGCTTTGCGTGACCTGGAACCCCAGGAAGACCAGATTATCCGAAGGAATAAAATGCGAGCATTTAGCCTTCCTGAAATAAGGCGGAAGGCGGTAGAACGGACCTCCATTGAGTCACTTAACTACCTGGACCAGTGTGACCTGATTTACGTTTCATTTGACGTGGACAGTATGGATTCTGGCATTTCCAAGGGGACAGGCACCCCGGCTCCGAGTGGAATAAGTGAAAAGGAAGCAGGAAACCTGATCTATTATCTGCTCAGAAGCAAAAAGGTCTGTTGCTTTGAAATGGTTGAAATCAATCCCACTTTGGATCGGGAGAATCTAATGGCAGAGAATGCATTTGAGATCTTATATAAAGCAACAAATCAAATTACCAACGATTTTTAGAACGGAAATGATAAAACTGGAAGAATTGCTTACAAATAATGTAGTTGATGCAATTCAATTGCTTTATAAAGTGCGTATTGATACAAAGAGTATTGTTTTTCAAAAGACGAATAAAGAGTTTGAAGGTGATCTGACCCTGGTAGTTTTCCCTTTTATGAAGCTTTCCGGGAAATCGCCGGAAGAAACGGCGAGACAAATAGGAACTTATTTAGAATCGAATACCCCGGAAGTAGAAAGCTTCAATGTGGTTAAAGGCTTTTTGAACCTGGTAGTTTCCCCGGCCTATTGGCTCAATTACTTCGGCGAAATGGCAAAAAATGCTACTTATGCCTATACTCCTGTTGGGGATTCATCTTCAACGGTTATGGTTGAATATTCCTCACCTAACACCAATAAACCACTTCACCTGGGGCATATCCGTAATAATCTGTTGGGTTTTTCAATTGCAGAAATTCTAAAAGCCAATGGAAACAAGGTAATTAAGGCAAACCTAGTGAACGATCGTGGAATTCACATTTGCAAATCAATGCTTGCCTGGAAAAAGTGGGGAAATGGAGAAAAACCGGAAACAAGCTTAGATCCAGCCTGTAAAAAGGGGGATCACCTGGTTGGTAAATATTATGTGGAGTTTGACCGGCAGTTGAAAGTGGAAACTGAACAGCTGGTGAATAAGGGTTTGGAAAAAGAAGAAGCCGTTAAAAGATCGGTATTGATGCAGGAAGTGAATGAATTGCTTCGCAAATGGGAAGATGGAGACAAGGAAGTTCTAGAGTTATGGCGAACCATGAATAATTGGGTTTATAAAGGTTTTGAGGAAACATATAAAATGCTGGGGGTTCATTTTGATAAAACGTATTATGAGTCGAATACTTATTTGTTAGGTAAAGCGCTGGTTGAGGAAGGATTGAATAAACAAGTTTTCTTTAAGAAGGAAGACGGTTCTGTCCGGATTGATCTTTCCAAAGATGGGCTGGATGAAAAAGTCTTGTTGCGCTCTGACGGGACCTCTGTATACATTACGCAGGACCTGGGTACTGCAGTTGAACGTTTTAAGGAATTTCCGGAATTGAACAAGGTAATCTATACAGTGGGTAATGAGCAGGATTATCATTTTAAGATATTGTTTCTCATACTCCGAAAATTGGGTTACACCTGGGCTAATGATTGTTTTCACTTATCTTATGGAATGGTCGAACTGCCGGATGGCAAAATGAAATCCAGGGAAGGAACTGTTGTAGATGCGGATGACCTGATAAAAATAATGATAGATACGGCGGAGGATATGACCAGAGAGTTGGGAAAAACGGTACATTCTGATCCAAAAGAAGCTCAGGATCTCTACAGAACAATTGGTCTTGCTGCGCTTAAGTATTTTATTCTCAAAGTTGATCCAAAGAAAAAGATGCTTTTTAACCCTAAGGAGAGTATTGATTTTAATGGAAATACCGGTCCATTCATACAATATACCTATGCACGGATTAAGTCCATTATACGAAAGGTTAATGCGGAATTAACTAATACCTGGTATCCGGCACCGGATCTCGTACTCCAACAAAAAGAAAAGGAACTGATTAAACTGATTTATGATTTCCCTGCAGCGGTAAAAGAAGCTGGCCGGGAGCTCAATCCTGGAGTTATTGCGAATTATGTTTATGAATTGGCGAAAGAGTATAATCAATTTTATCAGGAGATCACCATTCTAAAAGAAGAAAATGAACACCTGCGTAATTTCCGTTTAGCGCTTTCGGGTAAAGTGGCGGAGGTAATCCAATCAGCTATGAAATTAATGGGAATAGAGGTTCCCGAACAGATGTGATGCCCTTAAGGCCGTGATCGTATTCATTAAGTAGTGAGGGTTAGCGAATCCAGGCCGATCATTTGTTGTATTTCAGGATCCCACAATTTTAGCTTAAAACAAGCAATGATATCCCGGATATTAAAAGAAGTTACTTTCGGATGCTGTAACTCCGGTATTTTAGCCATGGCTTCGGGCAAACGGTAAAAAGGGATACGTGAATTTAAATGATGCACATGGTGATAGCCGATGTTCGCAGTGCACCAACGCATAAAAGCTTTCATTTTCATATAACTGGAGGATTCAAGAGCGGCTGTTTCGTAAGCCCATTCCGTATTGTCTTTGAATTTTACGCCGGGAAAATTGTGTTGTGCATAAAAAAGGTAGGCGCCTATGGCAAAAGCAATCAGAAAGGGCAGGAACCAAACAAAAAACCATACCTGCCAGCCAAAATAAATAAAAAGAAGGGCAGCTACTCCAACATGAAGGACGATTGCAATTAATGAATCGAAATGTTTTCTTGGGTTGCTCCGGAACGAATTGACGCACATCCCAATCAGAAACATGGAGAAAAATCCGAGCATAATGGTTATCGGATGCCGGCTCATTAAGTATTCGCGCCGGTCTTTCACTGAGCTATTCAAGAATTTCTGTTTGGTCATGATCGGAAAAGATCCAATGTTTGCGCTGAACAATTTGGAATTATGCTTGTGGTGATAATCATGCGAACGTTTCCAGATGCTGGCAGGGGCCAGGGAATAGAGCCCATATACATACATAATGACCTTGGCAACGATTGATTTTTGAAGAATTGATTTATGCTGATAGTCATGATAGATAACGAACAGCCGGACAAATACAAAGCCCGCCAAAATACTGGCTATTATCCGCATAATAAGAAAGGGTGCTACGGCAGCGGCAACCAAGACGCCGGTCAGCAGAAAGAATGCAACAAAGGTATGGAACCAACTTAAGAAACGATTCTCTTTTCCAAATGGTTTGGTTGCTATTATCAGGTCTTTGCCTTCTAACATTTTATTTCAGTAATAAATAATTGCAAAGGTAAAAAAAATAAAACTAGGAAATCCTTTAGAAGTTGTTCAAAATTTATCTTGTTGGGTTTATTTTTAAGCCGGCTTTTTATGTTTCCATCTCCGATGTGACCAGAGCCAGGTTTCAGGTTTCAGGTTTATGCATTTTTCGAGCACCTGTGTGTGCCATTCGGAAATATATCCCCGGGCGGTATCGGCTGGGTGTTCAGTTTGAGCTTCTGCCTTTACCGCATAATAACCTCTCCTCACACGTTCAACCTGGATGAAAATGACCGGGTAATTAAAGCGGTTAGCCATCAACTCAGTGCCTTTGAATACGGCCGTTTCCTGGTTCAGAAAGGTTGTCCAATGGGCATTTTCCGGAGAGGGCGTTTGGTCGGCAATAAAGGCTGTAGCAGAACAGACTGTTTTGTTTTTTGTCATTTGCCGGAAAGTATCTTTCATGGGAATCAATTGAGTGCCAAAACGAGTCCGGGTTTTTATAATCAACTTGTCAAATAAGGGATTCGTAAAAGGGTGGTAAATCACGTACAATTGATGTTTGCACTGAAGCGAAAAAGCGTTACCCGCCCATTCCCAGTTTCCCAAATGACCAAGCACAATGATGACACTTTTGTTTTCCGTGTAATAACGATTGAACAGATCGACGGTCTCCGGTGTAAGATAACAGTGTTTTAGCGATTTTTCCCTGCTTATCGTCAACGTTTTGAGTGTTTCCAGGCCCAGATCACACAAATACCTGTAATAATTCAGTTGGATATGCTTGATCTCTTTTTCGGATTTGTCAGGAAATGAATTCCGGAGGTTTTCGTAAACGATTTTTTTCCGATAGCCAATTACATAGTATACTAACAGAAATGTAATATCCGAAATGCCATACAATAAAAAAAAGGGGCAAAGTGAAATCAGGTAAATAAAGGGCTGAGTCAGGTAATAACTAATCCGGTTCATTCTTACGAAGGTAATCGAATGAATATAAATATGGGAATAAATTTAAATAGCCGCTCAATTTTTTTTAAATTTACTTATCTAAAAAAAATAAAATGTTCGAGAGTTTAAGTGATAAAATAGACAGGGCTTTTAAGCTTTTAAAGGGTCAGGGGAAAATCACCGAAGTAAATGTATCGGAAACTATTAAGGAAATACGTAAGGCCCTTCTGGACGCGGACGTGAACTATAAAGTTGCTAAGCAATTTACGGATACGGTAAAGGAAAAGGCGCTGGGACAAAATGTGCTGACATCTATTTCTCCCGGTCAGCTGTTGACCAAAATTACGCACGATGAACTCACTTTACTGATGGGTGGGGAGATGACAGATATAAAACTTTCGAGCAGCCCTACGATTATATTAATGAGTGGTTTACAGGGTTCGGGTAAGACTACTTTTTCGGGGAAGCTTGCCGGTCATTTGAAGAACAAAAGAGGTAAAAAACCACTGTTGGTGGCCTGTGATGTTTATCGTCCTGCCGCTATTGATCAATTGCATGTTTTGGGAGAACAACTGGGCGTTGAGGTTTTTTCTGATCGCTCCTCTAAGGATATCGTATCGATTGCCAAATCAGGGATCCTTCAGGCAAAGGAAAATGGAAATTCTGTCGTTATCATTGATACAGCAGGCCGCCTGGCGGTGGATGAACAAATGATGGAGGAGTTGCAGGCCGTTAAAAAAGCCATCCATCCGGATGAAATCTTATTCGTTGTAGATGCGATGACCGGTCAGGACGCTGTCAATACAGCTAAAGCGTTTAATGATCGCCTGGATTTTGATGGTGTCGTTCTGACAAAGTTGGATGGCGATACCCGTGGGGGAGCCGCTCTTTCCATAAGATCGGTGGTTAATAAGCCAATCAAATTTGTAGGTACCGGTGAAAAGATGGATGCGATGGATGTGTTTCATCCTCAGCGTATGGCCGACCGTATTCTGGGTATGGGTGACGTTGTTACACTAGTTGAGCGTGCCCAGGAGCAATTTAATGAAGAGGAAGCCAAGAAACTACATAAAAAAATTGCAAAAAATCAATTTGATTTTAATGATTTTATAGGTCAGCTTCAGCAAATCAAGAAGATGGGTAACATGAAGGATCTGGTAAGTATGATTCCGGGTGTTGGAAAGGCAATGAAAGATGTGGATATAAAGGAGGATGCATTTAAGGGATTGGAGGCGATTATTTCTTCTATGACTCCCTTTGAACGGGAACACCCCGAATCGCTTACTGGTAGCCGGCGGCAACGAATAGCCGGCGGCAGCGGAACTTCCGTTACGGAAGTCAATAAGCTTATTAAACAGTTTGACGAAACGCGAAAAATGATGAAGATGATGGGTGATAAAAAGAATAGGATGAAGATGATGGGACAGATGAAGAATATGGGAATCAAGTAAGTAATTAGCCAAATGCGAAGCATTCATGAACTCAATAAAAATAAAAGAAGTGAGTAATGAGCCAATTGAGGATATGTTAATTTTAATGACCTAATAATTCGATAAACATAATTCTTTCCCTTGAAACTCATTGAAGGCAAAAAAATAGCAGAAGAAATTTTGTCAGAGATGACCGGCGAGGTTAACAAAATCCGGTCAAGCGGTGAAAGGGTTCCTCATCTGGCAGCTATTCTTGTTGGCAATGATGGAGCAAGTGAAACGTATGTAAATGGGAAAGTAAAGGCTTGCGAAAGGGTGGGTTTTCATTCAACACTTATCCGTTTACCGGAAACACTGTCTGAAAAAGAATTATTGGAGGAAGTAGGGAAATTAAACAGGGATGAAAGGATTGATGGATTTATTGTCCAACTGCCTTTGCCCGGGCATATTTCTCAACAGAATATAATTGAGGCCATCAGTCCACTAAAGGATGTAGATGGTTTCCATCCGGCCAACCTGGGCCGTATGGTGCTTGACATGCCGACTTATTTGCCCGCCACTCCATACGGTATACTGCAGTTACTGGAGCGTTATGAAATTGAAACAAATGGCAGACATTGCGTTGTTGTCGGTCGGAGTCATATCGTTGGTTCACCTATAAGCATCTTAATGGCGCGAAATGCTTATCCGGGAAATTGTACCGTTACCCTGGCACACAGTAAAACGGAAAACCTCCGGGAAATAACGTCTGCAGCCGATATTTTAATTGTTGCCTTAGGTAAGGCCAATTTTATTACTTCCGATATGGTAAAGGAGGGAGCGGTAGTTATTGATGTAGGTATTACCCGTTTGCCTTCCGCACTTTCTAAAAACGGATACAAGCTTTTTGGAGATGTTAAATTCGACGAAGTGGCGCCTAAATGTTCTTACATTACTCCTGTTCCCGGAGGTGTTGGACCCATGACCATCGTTTCATTAATGAAGAACACTTTAAAATCCTATTTCTCCGGCATCAGCAAAAATCGGGCATAATTTCTTTGATTCAGGTATTTGCTGGCTGCGTTCTTCAGATCATCCGAAGTAATAGCAGCCGCCATTTTGGGTAGATTCGCGATGTCCAGGATATTCTCATCATCATAATAGTTATTGCTTATAGCAGATAACCAGAACCTGTTTTCCTTAAAATTAATTTCATATTCGCGCCGGAAGGTTTCTTTGATCTTGACCAGATCCGGATCATCAACCCCATCTTTTTTGATTTTTTTCAATACTTCAAAGGCTGCTTTACTCAGGTCCTTTACATTTTTAGGATCGCAGCCAAAGGAAATAGACAATTCATAATCCTGCACCGGATAATGGTTGAGCGAACCATAAACAGATACACCATAGGTTCCACCTTTATCTTCGCGCAAAACTTCTCTCAGTTTAATGTTTAGCAATTTGATAAGTGCATTGTATGTCAGCCTGTTTTGGCGGTTATAGTCGCAGGTTCCGGAGTATTCAATATGAACGGAGCTTTTCGGCTCAATCCCCCGCTTAACAGTTTTTTTAATAACACCTTTCGGATACCGGTTATGCAAATCTTTCCATGTTTCCTTTCTTCCTGTCGATGGGAGGCTGCCCAAATAGAGTTCAATCAGCGGTTTTATTTCTTCGGTTTTAAAGTTACCTACGAAGAAAAAGGTAAAATCGTCTGCATCGGCAAAGCGGTCCTTGTAGATTTCAAAGGCTCTGTTCAAATCAATCTCCTTTAGACTTTCCAATGTAAATGGTCTGCTCCGGTAATTATGCTGGGCCATTGTTACCTGGATGGTATCTCTAAAGGCATTTTCAGGATTGGATTTCTGATTTTCAATAAAACCTTTGTAGCGTTCCATCATAGAAGCAAATGCCTTTTCATCTTTGCGGGGATCCGTGAAATACAGATGAATCAACTGAAGTGCTGTTTCAAGATCAGCGGGGGAGCAACTTCCGTTAAAACCCTCTCTTAATTCACTGATAGAGGGCGAAACGGAAACCAATTTGCCGGCCAGCATCTTGGTCAACGTAATATTATCCAGGTCAGCAATTCCCGATTCGTCTACAATACTCGCAGCAAAAGAAGCAGACATATCATCTTTATCACTAACCAACGAGCTTCCTCCCGGACTGCTTGCATTAAAAAGCAATTCGTCGTTCTTGAAGTCCGTTGGTTTCAATACTACTTTTACTCCATTTGATAAATGCCACTCCGTAATTCCCAGTTCTTTTATCCCTTGCTCACTCGTCACCTTACCCGTAACTGGTTTTGTTGCCATTAAGGGCTTATCAGTGGCCTTGTCCTCATAAGGCTTAAGTTCCTTTTTTATAACGCTGCTTAACATGGATTTGATTTTTTCATCTGAGGGGATGTTGACTTCCGGTTTATCGGGAGCTTCTATCACAACAACCATGTCTTTTCCATCATCGGATACCCATTTTCGGGCAAGTTCATCGATATCCGCAATTGTAATTCCGGGCAAATATTTTTTATAAAAGTCATATTTAAAGTCAATTGAAGGTGCCGGATCATTTTTTAGAAAGTTATTTACATAATTGTTGACTAAACTTCTTGATTCTGTTTTGTCACGTTCATTGTATTGTTTTTCCATAGCCCGTAAAAGGTTTTTTTTCTGGCGTTCCAGTTCGGTATCAGAAAATCCAAATAGTTTTACCCGGTGATTCTCCGTAATAAGCGTTTCCAAGCCCCGTTCAATGCCCTTCTCTGGCACAACTGCAAAACCAGAATACATGTTTTTCGTACGTGTAAGAGCTCCGTAGTTCATGGATGCATAGGAAAAGGGAGGATTGGTTTGTTGCTGAAGTTCGCTCAGGCGCTCATTCATCATACCGTTGTAAAGTGCGTAAACTAATTTTCTGCGGTAATCCAGCAAGGTGCTCGTTTTTTCATAAGGTGTTTTGTAAAGAACTTCTACGATCGTGGAGGATGCTTCCTTATCCGTAGCTTTTGCAATAAGTAATTGGTTGTTTCCCGGAACTTCAAAATGTTGGACGGGACGCGGATTTTCTTTTGAAGGAATAGTTGAAAATTGCTCCTTTATTATTTTTTCCACCTGATCTACATCAAAATCACCGACAGCAATAATCGCCATCAGGTCAGGCCGGTACCAATCGGTATAAAATTGTTTTAAGGTTTCATGCTTGCAGTTTTCAAGTATTTCCAATTTGCCGATAGGTAACCTTTCTGCGTACCGGGAGTCTTTATAAATAACAGGCAGTGTCTTTTGATTCATACGTTCATTTGCGCCAAGTCCGTTCCTGCGTTCTGAAATCACAACACCCCTTTCTTTTTCTATCTCCTGATCGTCAAAACTCAGATTGTGAGCCCAGTCTTCCAGAACAAGAAAACCTTTCCTGAATATCTTTTCCGAATCAGTAGGTAATTGAAGCATGTAGACCGTTTCATCAAAGCTGGTATAAGCATTCAGATGAGCTCCGAATTTTGTTCCAACAGATTCAAGATAATTAACTAATTCATTCTTTTTAAAATGTTCTGTTCCATTGAATGCCATGTGTTCAACAAAATGAGCCAAGCCCTGCTGGTTATCATTCTCATAATTAGAACCGGCATTTACAACAAGCCGTAGTTCAGCGCGTTTTTCCGGTTTTCCATTTTTCTTGATATAATAGGTGAGTCCATTGGATAATTTTCCCGTACGAACGGTTGAATCAATTGGTACAGGAGTTATCCAGATAGGAGTTTGGGCAAGGCTATGGGCAAGCGTCGTGATTGTTAACGCTAAGATTAAAAGATAGTTCATTTTCAAAGTAATTGAGGTGGTGAAAGGGATCAAAAGTATTAACTTTAACGTTAGAAAAGAAGGGCTTTTTTAGAGCCTATACCTGCACATGGAAAAATCGGATTTACTGGAGAGAGGATTAGAACTTCCTTTAATGGAAGAATTTTATACCATTCAGGGTGAAGGCTACCATTCCGGTAAGGCGGCCTATTTTATTCGTGTAGGAGGTTGCGATGTGGGGTGTCACTGGTGTGATGTAAAAGAAAGCTGGGATGCCTCGCTTCATCCGCTTACTAAAACAGATGATATTGTTGAACATGTGAAAAAAAGTGTTTCCCGGGCCGTAGTTGTTACAGGAGGAGAGCCCAGTATGTATAACCTCGATTACCTTACACAGGAGCTTAAAAAGAGCGGGATAGAAACGTTTATTGAAACGTCCGGAGCATATCCTCTCACCGGAGACTGGAACTGGATCTGTTTGTCTCCCAAAAAGACAGCGAGACCTCTTCCGGGTATTTTTTCAAGGGCAAATGAATTGAAGGTAATTGTACACAACAGAGATGATTTTAAATGGGGGGAGAAGAACGCGGCACAGGTAGGTGTTTCTTGTAAATTATACCTCCAGCCTGAATGGAGTAGGCGGGATGAAATAATGCCACAAATAATCGATTATGTAATGAACAATCCTAAATGGAATGTTTCTTTGCAAACACATAAGTATATGGGAATACCTTAACAATTAGCAGGATGGGAAAATACGAAAGTTTACGAAAAGTGGTTTTTTTGATTTATATACTGGTGCTGCCATTTTCCATCGTTCGGATGATTGCCCAGCCGGTTGTGTATTCAATTAAGGGTAGCAAAGCCATTAAATTATATGAAGAAGCTCAGAAATATGCGGATCAATATCCTGAAAAGGCAATAGAAGTGCTAAAAAGAGCCCTTGAAAAGGATAGCAATTTTATAGAGGCACATGCTTTACTTGCGGAGTTGTATGCTTACGATGCCCAATTTGAAAGGGCAATAGAGCAATACAAGAAAACATTTTTAATAAATCCGGATTTTTATCCCAATAATTTTTTTTATGCAGGTAAAGTGGAACTTAAGCTCGGACATTATGCAGATGCCAAAGCTCACCTGGAAAGATATATGGGCGCAAAATCGGTTAGTCACAAGATGGATGGGGAAGCTGACTTAATGATCCGGAGTTGTGAGTTTTCTATTCAAGAGCTTCAACACCCAGTTCCTTTTGAGCCGCATAATATGGGTGCATCGGTTAACAGCCCTGATTTTGAATATTATCCTGCGATTACTGCGGATGATCAGGTTTTTTTATTTACCAGGAGTGCCCGTACGGAGAGTGGTGCGCGATCACAGGAGGATTTTTACCTGAGTAAACGACAAGGTCAGGATTGGTCAGAAGCCATGAATATTGGCCCTCCCATCAATACTCCCTTAAATGAGGGCGCTCCGGCTCTCTCGGCGGACGGACAGTTTTTAATTTTTACGGGATGTGACCGGCCGGATGGAAAGGGAAACTGTGATATCTATGTTTCCCGGAAGACCGGTGATCGATGGAGCAGACCTGTAAATTTAGGAGCGCCAATCAACACGAAATACTGGGAATCCCAGCCTAGTTTTTCTTCAGATGGCAAAACACTTTATTTCCTCAGCAACCGTCCTGGCGGACAAGGCGATGCGGATATCTGGCAAAGTACCTTAAATGCAGATGGGTCCTGGGGAGCACCTGTTAATATGGGAAATAAAATAAATACGCCAGGGAAGGAGGAATCTCCTTATATCCATCCGGATACAAAAACATTGTATTTCGCCTCCAACGGCAGGGTCGGAATGGGGGGATCGGATATATATGTGGTCCGTAAGGATGATCAGGGAAACTGGGGTGACCCTGTCAATCTGGGTTATCCCATTAATACCTTTGGTGATGAAAATAGCTTACTGGTATCCGGCTCGGGTAATGTGGCCTATTTTTCTTCCGACCGACCGGGGGGATATGGGGGACTGGATATCTATCATTTTGACCTGTACGAAGGGGCAAGGCCGGGTAAAATTACGTACTTAAAAGGAAAGGTATACGATAGTCGATCAAAGAAACCTTTGGCTGCAGCTTTTGAATTGATTGATCTGGAAACGTCTAAAGTAATTGTTGAATCAGAATCGAACCCGGGTAACGGAGAGTTTTTGCTTTGCCTTCCAACAGATAAGAACTATGCATTAAATGTATCCAAATCAGGCTATTTGTTTTATTCGGAAAATTATTCGTTAAAAGAGGTCAAGGGGATTTCAAAACCATTTTTAATGGATGTGCCGCTGCAAGCTATTGATACTGGACTCACGGTGGAACTGAAAAATATATTTTTTGAAACAGGTAAATTTGATCTGAAAGAAGAATCAAAAACAGAATTGCAAAAACTGATCACCTTTTTAACTGCCAATAAAACACTCCGGATCGAATTAGGCGGACATACCGACAATTCCGGTGATAAAAAAGCGAATGTTTTACTTTCTCAGAACAGGGCAAAATCGGTGTATGAGTTTTTAGTGACGAACGGAATTCCTAAAGAGCGTTTAAGTTACAAAGGATACGGGGACACAAAGCCGGTTGCACCTAATGATACACCGGAGCATATGCAAAAAAACAGACGTACCGAATTCAAGGTTATCGCCAAATAAGGATCTTCGTTTTATAGTACAATACCCTCCGTGTTTCCTGCACCCTGCCGGATAATTTCAAAATCAGTTCCCGAGCAGTCAAGTACTGTGGAGGGTTCCATTCCTCCAGGGCCTCCGTCAATGACAATGTCTACCAGGTTTTTGTATTTGTCATGTATTAATCCAGGATCAGTTGTGTATGCTATCAGTTGGTCTTCATCATGAACTGAGGTATTCACAATTGGGTTTCCCAGGTGTGATACAATCGCTAATGGAATGTTATTATTGGGGATGCGAATACCGATTGTTTTTTTTCTGGCTTTGAAAATTTTTGGAACATTGGAGTTGGCTTCTAAAATGAAGGTGAATGGGCCGGGGAGTGTCTTGCGCATAACCTTATAGACGCGATTTTCCAGTGGTTTGCAGAAATCAGATAAATGGCTCAGGTCCTGGCAAATAATAGAAAAATTCGCCTTTTCGGAACGAATACCTTTGATTTGTGCGATGCGCTCAATCGATTTTTGTTTGTAAATATCACAGCCCATTCCGTAAACGGTATCCGTAGGGTAGATGATTACACCGCCATCCCGCAGGCATTCAACCACCTGTTTCAGTTCACGTGGATTAGGATTTTTCGGATGGATGTGTAGTAGCAAGGAATTAGGGAATTGGGATTAAGGATTTGGGATTTGGGAAATGCGAAGCATTCATGAACTCCAATGAAAATAAAAGAAAGATTGTGAATAATTAGGATTAAGGATTTATTTTTTTGCATCGGCTAAAAATTGTGCAAGCCCTGAGTCCGTTAAAGGATGTTTTAATAATGCCAGGATGACACTGAGAGGACAGGTAGCCACATCGGCGCCAATTTTAGCGCAATCAAGTATGTGCATGGGATGACGTACAGAAGCGGCGAGTATTTGTGTTTGGTAGCCATAATTGTCATAAATGATGCGAATATCTTCTATCAGGGATAAGCCGTCCGTAGACACATCATCCAGTCGTCCGATAAATGGAGATACGTAAGTAGCGCCGGCTTTGGCAGCTAACAATGCCTGTCCAGCTGAAAAGACCAGCGTGCAATTAGTACGAATGCCTTTGTTTGTAAAATATTTTATGGCCTTAATACCTTCTTTGATCATGGGAACTTTTACGACAATTTGTTTATGCAGTTTAGCAAGGGCTTCTCCTTCTTTCACAATGCCTTCAAAATCCGTTGAAATAACTTCTGCACTAACATCTCCTGTAACAATGTTGCAGATATCAACATAGTGTTTTAAAATGTTGGATTCGCCTTTGATACCTTCTTTCGCCATCAAAGAGGGATTGGTAGTAACGCCATCCAGTACGCCCATGTCTTGTGCTTCCTTTATCTGTGCCAGGTTAGCCGTGTCAATGAAAAATTTCATAAGAATTTGGTTTAAGTTTTAGGTTTAATAAAATTATAAAGGCAACATTACCCAGAAATAGTGTTTGTAGATTTCCACGTTGTTATAATAGATCTTGAAGCCCCACAAACCTTCCACAAACTCGTAATCGTATTCGAGGGAATAACTATGAAAGTTAGGTTGATTCGTTTGAACTATTTCTTCAATTTCCGATGTTTTGTATATTTTTCCATTAAAGGGGTTTTTCATGGGTCTTGGGAATTCCCATACGAATTTTAAAGGAATGATCACGGTACTGGCAGTGTTAATACTAAACTCCATTCCAAATGTTTTGCCGATATCGGCTACTACCGTATCCGTCGTAAGCAATAATTTTTCTTTGCTGACATAATTGGAAGTTTGGGTTAGCGTATTTTCCGCTTTTACTTTACCGGCTATTTCAACCTCATAAAGCCCATGGCTTTTTTCCACAACGGTAATTCCTGTAAAAGCTGCCTGTGCTGATAACAGCATTGGAAAAAAAACAAAAAGGCCGGATAAGATTTTCATCGTATGAACTAGTCTTTTTGTAAAAAAGGATAACGGTAGTCGGTAGGAGGCACAAAAGACTCCTTGATCGTTCTTGGAGAAACCCAACGTAATAGGTTGATCATGGATCCCGCTTTGTCATTGGTTCCCGAACCCCGGGCTCCGCCAAAAGGTTGTTGTCCCACCACGGCTCCGGTACACTTATCATTGATGTAAAAATTACCTGCAGACTGACTCAGTTTTTTTGCAGCCGTTTCAATTGCATAACGGTCCTGGGAAATAATAGAACCGGTTAAAGCATAGTTGGAAGTTTTATTTATGATGTCCAGTGTTTGTTCAAATTTTTTATCCTCGTAAACATAGATGGTAAGTACGGGACCAAAAATCTCTTCGCGCATCGTAACATAATAGGGGTCTTTTGTCAGCAGCACGGTAGGTTCGATAAAATAACCTTTGGATTTGTTGTAATGTCCTCCTGCGATGATCTCCACTTTTTTGTCCTTCCTGGCAGTATCAATAAAGCCTGCAATTTTGTCAAAAGATTTTTCATCGATGACCGCATTGATGAAATTGGTAAAATCCTCCGTCGGACCCATTTTAAAAGATGCGATGTCTGCAAGAAGCAGTTTTTTAACCTCCGGCCAGATACTTTTTGGAATATAAGCCCTGGATGCTGCCGAGCATTTTTGTCCCTGGTATTCAAAGGCGCCCCGGCTTAATGCGGTTGTTAAAACCTTAAGGTCAGCTGAAGGATGTGCGATGATGAAATCTTTACCCCCTGTTTCGCCCACAATCCGGGGATATGATTTGTAGTTATTAATATTATTACCAATTGTTTTCCAGACGTTCCGGAATACTTCTGTAGAACCTGTAAAATGAATGCCGGCAAAATCAGGGTGAGAAAAAATGACGTCTCCCGCTTCCTGTCCCGACACATACACCAGGTTGATAACGCCTGCAGGTAAACCGGCCTTCCTGAAAACTTCCATGAGAACATCCGCAGAATAAATGGCGCTGTTGGAGGGTTTCCATACAACAACATTACCCATCATAGCACAGGAGCTGGGCAGATTACCCGCGATGGCCGTAAAATTAAAAGGAGTAAGGGCGAAAATAAATCCTTCCAAGGGCCTTTGTTCAAGCCTGTTCCAAACACCAGAACCCGAAACAGAAAGTGGCTGTTGTTTGTAAATTTCGCTCATGTATTGTACATTAAAGCGGAGGAAGTCTATGATTTCACAAGCAGAATCAATCTCCGCCTGGTAGACATTTTTTGATTGACCCAGCATTGTTGCCGCATTCAATTTAGCCCGATAGGGGCCTGCAATCAGGTCGGCCGCTTTCAGAAAAATTGAAGCACGTTGCTCCCAGGGTAATTTTTCCCAATTCTTTTTTGCAGAAAGAGCAGCTTTAATGGCACTTTTTATATGCAATTTATCACCGGCATGATAATGGCCAAGTGTATGTTTGTGATCATGTGGGGGAGCCAAACGCATTTTTTTTCCGGTGCGTACTTCCTTTCCATCAATGTACATCGGTATGTCCTTTGTTTCGGAGCGTAATTGATGGAGCATGGCCTTCAATTCTTTACGTTCCTGAGAGCCGGGAGCATAATTTTTTATGGGTTCATTTATTGCTGCCGGAATGTTGAAAAATCCTTTGGACATGTGTTTTTTTTTTTGATAAAAAAATCAAGAAGATAACAAAGTTAAGAAAAGGAGTCAATGGCTTTGCGAACGTTTTTGTGTTTTGATAACAATTGATAGGCGCTCTTGTAATCCAGACCTAACTCGTTCATAATCATATTGGTGCCACGATCAACCAGTTTGTGATTGCTTAAAAGCATATCGACCATTTTATTACCGCGTACCCTGCCGAGTTTTATCATAACAGAGGTAGAGATCATATTCAATACCAATTTTTGTGCAGTACCCGCTTTCATACGGGTACTGCCCGTTACAAATTCAGGACCCACAATAACAATGACGGGGTATTTTGCCTGATCTGCAACAGGGCTTTGAGGATTACAGGTGATACAGCCGGTGCTGATACTCCTTGCATTGCACTTTTTTAATGCCCCGACAACATAAGGGGTTGTTCCGGATGCGGCGATGCCGATGACCAGATCCTTTTTATTTATTTTGTATTTCTGAAGGTCCTTCCAGCCTTGTTCTGCATCGTCTTCTGCAAATTCCACTGATTTCCGGATGGCTTTATCCCCGCCTGCAATTAAACCGATCACCAGGCCCTGAGGGACACCATAGGTAGGAGGACATTCGGAAGCGTCTACAATTCCCAGACGTCCGCTTGTGCCCGCACCGATGTAAAAAAGACGACCTCCTTTTTTCATTTGCCGGACGATCGCATTTATCAGCTTTTCGATATCAGAAATCACTTTTTCAATGGCAAAGGGGACGGATTTATCCTCTTGATTGATGTTGATCAATAGATCCTTCACCTTCATTTTTTCAAGGTGGGTATACCTGGAGTCTTGTTCCGTGATGCGCTTCATGCGTATATTCCAGGAAATTTTCCGGGGTCAGTTTCCCGCATCAGGCTATATACCGTATCAAACACATCATCGGCACTTGGTTTACTGAAATAGTCACCATCACTGCTGTATGCCGGACGATGATCCTTGGCGGTCAGGGTCCGTGGGGCGGAATCCAGGTACTGATAAGCGCCCTGATTTTCCAGTGTTTTTTGCAACATATAAGCACTCGCTCCTCCGGGCACATCTTCATCAAGAAATACAACCCGGTTTGTTTTTTTGATGGATTCAACAATGGAATGATGAACATCGAAAGGTAATAAGGTTTGCACATCAATAATTTCCAGAGAAATTCCGGCTGCTTCCAGGAATTTTGACGCCTCTAGTGCGATCCGGCAACAAGAACCATAGGTCACCAGGGTAACATCACTCCCTTGCCGGATAATTTCAGGAATACCCAGAGGTATCAGGAATTCCCCAAAATTAGTTGGAGTCCTTTCTTTCAGGCGGTAAGCGTTTAAGGGTTCAATAATTATTCCCGGTTCGTCCGATTGAAGTAAGGTGTTATAAAAGCCAGCTGCCTGGGTCATATTACGGGGCACGCAGATATAGATTCCGCGCAGTGAATTGATAGCCATTCCCATTGGGGAGCCGCTGTGCCAGACACCTTCCAGCCGATGCCCTCTGGTACGAATAATCACGGGCGCCTTTTGTCCTCCCTTTGTACGGTATTGAAGCGTAGCCAGGTCATCGCTCATGACCTGCAAAGCGTATAGTAAATAATCGAGGTATTGAATTTCTGCGATCGGACGAAGCCCCCGCATTGCCATTCCGATGGCCTGGCCAAGAATAGTGGCTTCCCGTATGCCCGTATCAAATACCCGGTGTTCACCGTATTTTTTTTGTAAACCTTCCAGCCCTTGATTAACACCACCAATTTTTCCGGAGTCTTCTCCGAAGATTAAGACTTCCGGATACCTGGAAAGGATCACATCAAAATTTTCCCTTAAAAGCTCCCGCCCGTCCAGCTGTTTTTCCTCCGTTCCGTATTTCACCGGATTAAGCGGAACCGCAAGTGCAGATGAGGTAGATTCACTGTATAAATAAGAATTGTAGCGATCGTAGTTTGCTATTCCCGATTGTTTAAGCCAGTCAACAAGTTTTTGTTTAGCATGATTTTTTTCACGGACGGTTAAACGCAAAGCTTTTTTTACGTTTGTGATAACATCTTTGCGAACGGGTTCACGAATGGAAGACAATTCCGACTTGATTTTTTCAATGGATTCAGCATTGCTGCTTTCAGCTGCGATTCCCTCCAGCAAGGAACATACTTCGCGAACCTCTGTTTTAATCGGATCAAGATAGTTATCCCAGGCCCTTTTTTTCGCTTCCTTTACAGCTTCCTTTGCGCTATTCTCAATCCGGATAAGTTCCTCTTCTGTAGAGATGGCGCTCTCCAGTATCCATTCGCGCATTTTTTTGATGGGATCGAATTCCTGTTCCCATTCCAGGCGATCCTGTGATTTATAACGTTCGTGTGAGCCGGAAGTGCTATGGCCCTGTGGTTGAGTCATTTCTTCCACATGTATCAGAACCGGAATATGTTCATCCCTGCAAACCTTAATAGCTTTTTCGTATGTTTCACACAGGTGAGCGTAATCCCAGCCTTTTGTTTTAAAGATCTCATATCCTTTTTCGTATTCATCCCGCTGGAAACCTTTCAGAATTTCGGATATACTTTCCTTAGTCGTCTGGTACTTTTTAGGAACGGAAATGCCGTGGCCATCATCCCATACGGATACCAGCATAGGTACCTGCATAACACCTGCTGCATTGATCGTTTCCCAAAAAATTCCTTCCGATGTACTCGCGTCACCGATGGTTCCGAAAGCTACTTCATTCCCTTTGCCGGAGAATTTCTGAAAGGAAGCACCTTGCAAATCAGTATTTATCCTGTAATATTTTGATGCCATGGCAAGCCCAAGCAATCGCGGCATCTGGCTTCCGGTTGGAGAAATATCAGAGGAGGAGTTTTTTATTTTCATCAGGTCTTTCCAGCTGCCATCCGGATTCAGGCTGCGTGTACCGAAGTGTCCCCCCATTTGCCGGCCGGCGCTCATCGGCTCAACATCCGGATCCGTATGGGCATAGAGGCCGGCAAACCATTCCTGTAAAGTCAATGTACCTGTAGAAAACATAAAGGTTTGATCGCGGTAATAACCCGAACGGAAATCCCCTTCCCGAAACACTTTTGCCATAGCTACCTGAGCTATTTCTTTGCCATCTCCGAAAATTCCGAATTTTGCCTTTCCGGTAAGTACTTCTTTGCGTCCGGTTAAACTAGCCTCCCGGCTTTCATTGGCAACGCGGTAATCCTCCAATACAACCTTTTTGAATTGTTCAAAAGATAACTCTTCTTTGGTTTCGCTGTTTTTGTTTTTTCCTGCCGGAGCCATAACATTATTTAAAATACGTCAATAATTAGGATAAATTAATGAAGACACTAATTTAGCTTTTTTTGCTCTTGATATTAAACCATTCCCCAGATTTTAAGTCGAACAGAAAAGGATTCCCAATGACTGGTGTTAGTAAACAAAAGCAAATTCAGCATCTTTATCTAAGAGCCGGTTTCGGTTCAGGATACCAAACGTATAATTCCAGCTTAACCCTTGAAAAACATGTCGATTTGATTTTTCAGAATGCAGCAAGTATATACCCTTTATCTTTGGTCGATAAGAGCACGCTGCCTTCGGAGGATTATAAGGATCTTTCTGCCGAAAGAAAGTCGGAAATAGCTGCCGAATCGCTTAAATATGATAAGGAATTAAATGTAATGTGGTTGTCGCAGCTGACAGAAACGGATGCTGTGTTTCGGGAGAAAATGACCTTGTTTTGGCATGGACATTTTGCCTGCCGATCTCTTAATCCTGTCTTTACACAGGATTTAAATAATATTCAGCGCCAATATGCCCTCGGAAAATTTAAAGACCTCTTATTGCAGGTTTCTAAAAGTGCCGCTATGCTTGACTTTTTGAATAATCAGCAAAACCGGAAAAAGCATCCCAATGAAAATTTTGCAAGAGAATTAATGGAATTATTTACGTTGGGACGGGGAAATTATACCGAACAGGATATAAAAGAATCAGCCAGAGCATTTACGGGCTGGGGTTTTGATAAAAAAGGAGATTTTGAATTCCACCCGGAAAGACATGATAGTGGAGAAAAAACATTTTTTGGCAAAACGGGCAATTTTAATGGGGAGGATATACTTGACATACTACTTCAGCAAAAGACCTGCGCTCATTTTATCTGTTCAAAAGCGTATCGTTTTTTTGTAAATGATGAACCAGACGAAGGGTGTGTTAATACATTAACAGATTCATTCTATGAATCAGGGTATGATATTGCTGCTTTGATGAAAACTATCCTCACCTCCGAATGGTTTTACGATAAAAAAAATATTGGCGTTAAAATAAAATCTCCCATCGAACTATTGGTCGGTTTGAACCGTTCTTTTGGAGTGAAATACGAAGACCCCAATGTATTAATTTATATTCAGAAACTTTTAGGGCAGCAATTGTTTGCTCCTCCTAATGTAAGTGGCTGGGCTGGTGGTAAAAACTGGATAGATTCCTCTTCTTTAATGCTCCGGCTGAAATTACCTTCAATCGTATTGAATAATGGGATTATAGCCTTGGCGGAGAAAGAAGAACCGGAAGAATATAAAATGCTGAAGTCGCAGGAAGAGCTAAAAGTACAAAGCAAGGTACAGAGGAAAGTAAAAGCCATTGCGAGTTGGGAAAAATTTGAAGCGGATGTTCCAAAAGATATGACAAAGGCTCAATTGGCAGACTTCCTGCTCCAACGAGAACCTCCGAAAGAAATACTTGATCTGATTTCGGAACCAGGAAATGGTACTATAAAAAGTGCGGCATTGGAACTTCTTTCTTTGCCAGAGTATCAACTGTGTTAATTTAAAGGGGAGCGCGGAATGAACAGACGTAACTTCATAAAGCAATCAAGTCTTGCGACAGGAATGTTGTTAGTTCCTTCTTTTCTCAAATCATTTGAGTTAGAAGCTGAAATTCCGGGGAATAAACGACTGGTGATTATTCAGCTTTCCGGAGGGAACGATGGATTGAACACCATCGTTCCATTCAATAATGATATCTATTATCAGAAAAGACCTGGACTGTCTGTACCTAAAAGCAGTATTCTGCGACTGAACGATGAACTTGGTTTTAATCCTGCGCTGCAACCCTTACAGGAAATAGTTGATCAGGGCTGGATGAGCATCATTAATAGCGTAGGGTATCCCAACCCGGACCGTTCCCATTTTCGTTCGCTTGATATCTGGCATACGGCAAGTGATTCGAATGAATATTTGTCTACCGGCTGGATTGGGCGGTACCTGGATGCTAATTGTACAGGTTGTCAAAATGGATATGCTGCAATAGAGGTAGACGACAGCCTTTCCCTGGCGATGAAAGGGCAACATAAAAAGGCACTGGCTGTAAAAGATGCCAGGCAACTTTATGATACGACGCGCGAACCATTTTTCAAGGATGTCGTTTCACGGATGGATGGAAAGAATCTAAACGATGATAATTTAGGCTATTTGTATAAAACAATGATTGAGACGTCTTCTTCTGCGGATTATATTTATCAAACCTCAAAAACATATAAAAATACGGCCGATTATCCCAATACGGAATTTGCACGGCAACTGAAAACGATTGCGACCTTTATTAACAGCGGCCTTCCTGCAAAGGTATATTATGTATCCTTAGGTGGTTTTGATACACATGTCAATCAGAAGAATAAACAGGAAAAACTTTTGAAAGAATATGCTGAAGGAGTTGCTGCATTTATAAAAGACCTTAAAAAGAATGATGCCTGGGATGATACCTTAATGATGACCTTTTCTGAATTTGGCCGTAGGGTAGAGCAGAATGCCAGTAATGGAACGGATCATGGTACCGCCAGCTCTGTTTTTGTTTTTTCAGGTGCACTTAATAAAAAGGGAGTTTTGAATGAGGGCCCTGATCTTTCTAATCTGGATGGAGGAGACCTGAACTATCAAATTGATTTCCGGAGTATTTATGCAAGCATTTTAGAAAAGTGGCTGCAGGTGGAAAGTAAAAAAGTGATGAATAAAAATTTCGGAAAACTGGATTTTATTTAACGTCAAAACGCAAAAGAGATTTGTTTTCTATAAAAGCTTCCAGCTGATCGCCTATTTTGACTGGCCCAACGCCCTCCGGAGTTCCCGTAAAAATAAGATCTCCTGTCCGTAGGGTAATAAATGTGGATAAATAGGCAATAATGGTATCAAAAGAAAATAACAGGTCTTTCGTATTTCCTTTTTGAACGATCGCGTTGTTCAGCTTAAGTTGAAAAGACAGATTCGTTAAGTCAGAAAATTCTTTTTTTGAAACAAATTTCCCGACAGGAGCTGAGCCATCAAATGCTTTGGCTTTTTCCCAGGGTAACCCTTTTTCTTTGCACCGGGATTGAAGGTCACGGGCTGTAAAGTCAATTCCAACTCCAATTTCTTCGTAGTAATTCTTTGCCAAATCAGGATCAATGTGTTTGCCGTTTTTTGAAATTTTTAATACCAGTTCTACTTCGTGGTGGATTTCTTTTGAAAAATCGGGGTAATAAAAGGGTTTACCTTCTGTTAAGAGGGCTGTATCTGGTTTCATAAAGAATACGGGCTCCGCTGGAGTTTCGGATTTCATTTCCGAATTGTGTTTTGCGTAATTCTGACCAATGCACAGGATTTTCATTTGTTATTAAGTATACGTAAACGAATCTGGGTGATAATTTTCTTGGTGTAAAGGGGGAAATCACCGTCCATCATCCATTTGTAATAGGATGGCTCCGTTTGAAAAACAACCTCTACCGGTTTGCCCGTATGTTTGCCGAAATTAAAAACTTCTATTTTTTCTTTATTATAAACGATCCTTCCCGCCAGATCGACATTGGAAGTTTGGGTTGAATATTCGTGTAGAAAAGACATGTCATTTTTTAAGTCAGGGTATTTATCGAGCTGTGCTTCGAGTATTTCCTGGGTAGCTATTGTATCGGCTTCTGCACTGTGTGCCCGTTCCAGGTCCTTCTGGCAGTAAAACCGGAAGGCTGCAGAAAGCGTGCGTTGTTCTTTTTTGTGAAAAATAGTTTGTACGTCAATAAATTTGCGTCCTTTTAAATCAAAATCGATTTCAGCCCGCAGGAATTCCTCTACAAGTAAGGGAATGTCAAATCTGTTTGAATTATACCCTGCAAGATCACAACCTTCCAGAAAAAGGTTCAGCTCATGTGCGACTTCTTTAAAGGAAGGGGAATCTTTAACATCCAGGTTCTTGATGCCATGTATCAGGCTGGCTTGTTCAGGTATTGGAATGAGCGGGTTGATCCGTTTGGTTTTAAGATCTTTGGATCCATCCGGATTGACTTTCAGGATAGCTAGTTCCACGATCCGGTCGGAACCGACATTTACTCCGGTTGTTTCAAGATCAAAGAAGGCGAGTGGGCGGGTTAAGTTTAGCTGCACGAAATTTAGTTAGGAATTGTTTTTTTGGTTAATTGAAAGTCCTGTTTTATTTCCGGTTGAAAGGGAACATCCACAATGGTCATGAGGAAATTGAAATCTTCATATCCGTCTGCTTTAACCGTCAGGGTATATTTACCCGGGTTAAGTGCCATGACATATTTACCGCTGTTTTTAACCGGTGTGAATTTTTGTAGCTGTTTGGTGTCTGTCCGTATCGCAACGATTTGCTTTTTTATATAGGGGCCCATCGTGTCGGCTGTTGTGACATAACCGCTCACAATGCAATACCGGATATTTTCTTTGTTAAACTTTACCTTATAGAGATCAAGATCCCCAAATCCTCCGTCTCTTGAAGAAGAAAGATAGCCGTAACAGCTATCACCCGTAAAGGAGATGCTGAGTTCGTCATCGGGGCTGTTAATCGGGTAACCAAGATTCTCCGGGGAAGACCAGGTATTAGATTCCTCTGAATAGATGGACTTGAAGATATCGAAGCCGCCCATGGAAGAATGTCCCTGTGAAGCAAAATACAGAGTTTTGCCGTCCGGCCCAATGTGCGGGTAATCTTCTTTATATTTAGTATTTATCTGGTTCCCTAAAATCTGAGGCAAGGCCCAATCTCCATTGGGTAATTTTTTCATCATATACAGATCAGTCTCTCCGTAACCATCCGCACGTTTGCTGGCAAAAACGAGCAGATCGCGACTGCTCGAAATAGAACCCGAAGTTTCAAATGCGGAATTGACATTCGAATTAAATTTTACCAGTTTTGAAAACTGGTTTTTGTTATTTTCGGAATAATATATATTTCCAACGGAGTCAATGTGATCCAGGTAAACAACCATTACTTTTCCATCAGGAGTCAGATCTACGGCTTGTTCATCAAGTGGGGTATTGATCTGGGTCCCAATGTCCTTTGGTTTTTGCCAGACTCCGTCTTTGGGTACTGAAATCAAAATATCGGAAGGATAATAACCATCCATTTCTGGCTGCATTCCGGAGCCTTTAGGTCTCCGGGTAGTAAATACCAGAAATGATTCGTCAGATGGAATTAAAGGATTGTAATCCGGAAATTCTGTATTGATTTGTTTCCCCAGGTTAATAAAGACAACATCCAGAGGGTACTTGATGAGTTCTTTGGCATTGTTGCAGGTTTCGATCTGTCGTTCGGCTTGCAAGAGCAGATTTCCTTTGGCCGTCTTCGTACATTTTTCATAAGCGACAATGGCTTCATCAAACCGGTAGGCATATTGATAGGCTTTCCCGAGGTTGAACTGGTCCTCCTCCTCTTTTTTGGGCAGTGCACAAATAAACTCAAGGTAAGGAACTGCAGCAGCTTTGTTAATGGAGGTGTTCAGGTAACAGATGGCTGTTTTTAAATTGTATTCAATGCTTTTAGGCTGCTGTTTGACAAGTTCTTTGTACATGGGAAGAGCCTGGACATAATTATGTCTGGAAAAAAGTTCTTTTGCAATATCCGGATTAACCGGCTTCCGGTTTTGGGCACTGGACATGTTCAGCAGCAGAAACAAAAAAATGAAACAGTTTAAACCATAACGCCGTTGCTTAAATTTCATATGGCTTTATTTATTTTTTATGAGAATAAAGTCTTTTTTAATTTCTGGCTGGAAAGAACCTTTATCCAGTATGGTGATGGTTTCTGTGTAAGTAGTATGACCAGTGCTTTCAATGGTTAGTGTATATTTTCCTGGACTGAGTGCCATGATGTATTTCCCGCTCGATGGGATAGGGGTGTAAGTAAAAGGTAGCTGGTCTTTTTTTGATACATCCGTTGCAGTGATAATCGCTTCCATCGTATTTTGAGTACTGTCGGTTGAACTTACACGTCCGGAGACGAATGTCATCCGTTGCTCTGTATTATTAAAGCGAATACGCCAGATATCCAGGTCCCCCATACCTCCCGGTCTTACCGCAGCTACGTACGCAACCCGCTCATTCTCGGTGAAGGAGATGGTATAATTGTCATCGGTCGTATTGATGGGGTATCCCAGGTTTTGCGGTTCCGACCAGGTATTCGTTTCTTCCGTATAAACAGATTTGAAAATATCGAATCCTCCCATACTGGAATGACCTTGTGATGCAAAATAAAGTGTCTTTCCATCTTCCGAAAGATGAGGAAAATCTTCGTTGTAAACGGTGTTAATTGTTTTGCCAAGATTTTGGGGAATCGCCCATTGTCCATTCGGTAATTTTTTAGCCATGTACAGGTCGGTACCTCCCATTCCTCCTGAACGTTCGCTTGCGAAAAGTATCATTTCCCCATCGACACTAACGGATCCGGAGGTTTCGAAGCCGGAATTTACATTGCTGTTTAATTTGGAAAGTTTTTGAAATTTTCCATTCAAAAATTTCGATATATAAATATTGCCAAGGCTATCAATGTGGTCCAGGTATACGGTCATACTTGAGCCATCCGGAGAAAGTCCAACGGCTTGTTCGTCAAAAGAGGTATTCACCGGAGATCCGATATTAGTCGCTTTAATCCAATTACCTTCTTTTACGGTCGTCATGTAAATATCAGAAGGATAGAGCCCATCCATTTCCAGTGAATTGCTTTTTCCGCCCTTTCTCCTGCTTGTAAATACCATAAAAGACTCATTCAATGTAGCAAAGGGATGATAGTCTGCATATTCTGAATTTACATCCTTACCAAGATTTTCAAAAGTTACATCCAGTGGGAATTTTACAAATTGTTTCCCGTTATAGCAGGTTTCAATAGCCCGTTCGGCCCTTTCAATATCTCTTCTGGATGACTTTTCTTTGAAGGTGGAATAAGCCTTAATCGCGTCATCAAAGCGGTTGGCATATTGGTAGGCCTGACCGAGATGGAACCAAACCTCCGTGTCGACCTTGCCTTTTTTTACAATCTTTTCAAGGTATGGAATAGCCTGAGTTTTATCCAGGTTGGTATTTAAATAACAAAGCGCTACTTTGTAATTATAATCAGCATCATCGGGGTCTCGTTTGAGCAATTCTTTATATACACGCATTGCAGCCAGGTAATTTTTATGATCAAAATGTTCTTCTGCCTCCCGTGGGTCTATAAATCTCGAAGAGGATTTTTGTGAATAGGCAAAACCATAGAACAAAACGAACAGTGAAATCAATGGAATTGTTTTCAAGACGAAGACCCTCATTTTATACTGATGATTTTCATTTCAACACGACGATTCATACGCCTGCCCTCTGGCGTATCATTACCCATTACTGGTTTGGTTGAACCATATCCCAAAGGTACAAGTCTTTTTTTATCCACTCCCTTATAATAAAAAGGCGCAACATAATATGTTCTTTTGTTTTTTACAAGGTAATCTACAACAGATTGAGCACGCTCTTGTGATAAACGAAGGTTAACGCTTTCTGTTCCCGCATTGTCCGTATGGCCGGATATTTCAACCCGAAGCAGGGCATTTTGTGTTAACATGTCATACAGCTTTTCCAGTTCTATCTTTGATTCTTTGGTTAAGGTGGCTCTGCCTGTTTCAAAAAATACATTCTTCAAAACTATGGTTGATCCGGCGGTTACTTTTTCGATTTGCACATCTCTTTTTATAACAGAAAAATCAGATTGGGCAGGTATGTCTATGTTTTCAGAGTGAAATAAGAAGCCACTGGTCTCAAAAGATACGTTGTAATTTTTTCCTGTTTGAAGAGAGGCGTAATAAAGGCCTGAATCGTTTAATGTCTGATAGGTCTTTACAATTTCCCCGGTACTATTGTCCTTTACAATTACTTTTGCATCGCTTATCGGTTTGCCATCAGAACCTCTTACAATTCCTGTTAAAGAGACGTCCCCTGATCTTTTAGTTTCCAGGTTAATGAGTTTTAGCCGGATTTCCCTTTTCAATTCCTGGTAAGAGGAACCTGGTTCGATTTTTAGTTGTTCGCTGACCGGAAAATACCCTTCCGCTTCTAATTTAATGTTGTACGTCTTGCCGCTTGTACCGGGACTAAGTACCATCAGGTATTTGCCGGTTTTTGGATTGGGTCGTATGTCTTGTATGAGTTCGTCTGTTTCTCCATCTCTGGCAGTTATATGTACATCTCTGGGAATTTTTGAGGCACTCCCGTCAAAGGTTAAGAAGCCGATCATTAAGGCGGTCGGATTAACGACCGTTGAGCTGAGAGTCATTTTAAAAAGATCCTTTTCCCCAATGCTCCCTTCCCTTTCGGAAGAAAAATAAGCTCTTGTACCGTCGGTTGAAAGCACATAATAAATATCATCTCCGGTGGTATTGATAGGATACCCAAGATTGGCGGGTCTGGACCATTTTACGCCATTATTTTTTTTACCGGAAGTTTCGGTTTTTGTGGAATAGAAAATATCAAATCCTCCCATGCTGGCTGGACCATTGCTGCTGTAAAAAAGTGTAACGCCGTCAGGATGAATAAATGGACCGTCCTCATCGTAAGGGGTATTGATGGTTGGTCCGAGGTTGGTTGCTAAACTCCAGTTGCCATTCGGAAGTTTGACACATTTGTAAATATCACGGCCTCCATACCCCCCAGGACGGTCGCTTACAAAATAAAGGGTTTGGTTGTCTGCGGAAATGCAGGCATGTGTTTCCCAATATTTAGAGTTGATATCTGATCCTACCGGCAGGGGAACACTCCAGCCTCCCCCGTCAAAATTGCTGTAGAGAATGTCTCCCCCATTTTCCGGCGAAAAAACGAAAAGCTGGTGTCCATCTGCTGATAGGCCTATAGCCGCATCATTTTCTTCCGTATTGATAAACCGGCTGATCAATTTGGGTTTGGACCAATTGCCATCCGCAGCTTTATAACTTATGTAAATGTCCTCAAAGTACTGGCCGTCTGGCGCTTTATCATCTGTAAGGCCTCCAGGACGTCTGGATGTAAAAATCAGTGTTGATTCATCTGCATTAATGACCGGGCAATATTCAGGGTAGCTGGTATTGAAATTCGGCCCCAGGTTCTCTATTTTTACATCGATTTTATTTTTCATCAATTGAATACCTGTGTTGCACTGATCCATGTGTAACTTAATATCTGAAGGCAGTTTTTTGTCTTTAAAAATATCCGAGCAATATTGAAATTTTGCGATGGCTTTTTCAAACTCATAATTTAACTGGTAAGCAATGCCCAGATAAAAATGCACCATCAAAGGAGCATGCGTTTCTCTGGCTTCATATTCACTGTAATGCTCCGTGGTATTTTTGCTTGCTTTTTCCAGATAATTGATGGCCTTGTTTTTTTGGTTGGGAGAATATAAGTAAGCCATTCCTAATTTATATCGAATGTTGGCGTTACTGGAATCGAGGTGAAAGGCACTCAAAAAATTGTTAAGGGCGTCTGTATAATTTTTTTCAAGAAATAATTTATTTCCCTCTTCAAAAAAAGCGCGGTAGGCCTGGGGGTCTTTTTGAGCAATTAAGCTTCCGTAACTAACTGATAATAAGAGCAGCCAGTGGTACTGCCAATATGTTTTTTTAAACATGAAGGACGAAGTTAATACTTTATCCTTCATTCCTGAATTTTGGTGTGAATTTTCCCCCTGCCCGGAAAATTAATTCCCAGTTGAAATACCCCCCTTTTTAATGAGGCAATGTACTGGCAAAAGTTCAACATTGGTATATGATTTGATAATCACTGAACAAAGTTTTAATCTAAACTAAATTTTTAAAAACGACGCTATGAAAACAACGGATAGATCATCCAAAAAAAAATCGCCAGAATATGCTATGGAGGAATCCAGTTTAAGGAAATTATTCGAGGACGAATTAAAAGACATGTACTGGGCTGAAAAAGCGCTTACAAAAGCGCTGCCTAAAATGATTAAAAATGCCACCTCCGATGAGTTGATTGAAGCGATCGAAAATCACCTGGAGGAGACGGAAGGACATGTTCAAAAGGTAGAACAGGTGTTCGAGCTGTTAAACAAAAAAGCCCAGGCTAAAAAGTGTGAAGCCATGGACGGTCTGATTAAGGAGGCGGAAGAAATCATGAAAAACTGTGATAAAGGGGCCATGTGTGATGCAGGAATTATTTCTGCCGGACAAAAAGTAGAGCATTACGAAATAGCATCCTATGGCAGCCTTTGCACGTTTGCTCAGATTTTAGGATTAACGGAAATCCGCAATCTATTAGAAGAAATTCTTGATCAGGAAAAATCAGCCGATGAAAAGCTGACGGAGATTGCAGAATCGACGATCAATCTGGAAGCGGTTGAAGTTGAATCAGAACAGATGTAAGATTAACCGTGTGAAAATAGTTTTGGAACTAAAACAAGAAACACCTTTTAGAGAAGGTGTTTCTTGTTCTTTATACAGGGACAATTTTCAATTTCCCCTCCGTATAAGCATGTGATTTTTTCCATTATAATCACAAAATTCGCTCTAAAATCAAGTTTATTCCATTATAATGTGGTTTTTGGAAAATATTTTCCAATATAAGCTTTTATGGGTAAAAAGATGGTATTGTTTGACAGGTCTAAGAAGCAAAACTAAATGACTATAATATTTTGAAGCGGGATTTCATTAATGAAATAAATTTATCTTTTAAATCATCCGGCAGAAAGCTGATTGAAGTAAATTTTTCAAATTCATTCAGCATTTCTTTATCATATTTGTCAAGAGCTTTTTGTATCAGAGTATCTGTTAATCCTATATGTTTTCCAAACGAAACAAAGTCATATCTACTTAATCTGTGTTTCTTTTTATGAAGACTGAGTGCTACTTCTTCCTTGTCGGATGGCATCGCCAGGTTGGTTGACATTAAGTCGTATGCCGGAGACAACTTGTATTGGTTTTCTTCATCTTTTATGATTGAAAAATTCTTTAAGTGCATATCTGAATTACCAACTAAAAAGGAGAAAATAGCAATATCAAAAAAAGTAATCAGATCAGTTGTTTTTGAAGAAGGAGATGAATATTTTGATATCAATAAACCTGCAGCCTCTATGGTGCTTTTGTATTTATCTGCACTTAATTTGCCGGCGAGTTGACAAAAGTCTTCCATTGGTGCCTTTTTTTTATCAACTCTATCAAATCTTTTTGTGACATATACTAATTGCCCGGACTCCGTTCTTAATAAAGTGTGGCGGGCAGTATTTATTCCTGCTTTTTCTGCCAAATGCATTACTAAATCTTCATTTTCGGGCATACATTCATAGCGGTCTGATTGGGGTTTTAAAATGTATTCCCCCCAAAGACCAACTATAGTAAGTCTTGATTTTTTCGGATCGGTAGAATTTTTTTTGAGACTCAATGAAAGTTTGGGTTGCACACCAGGTATTGTAACACTTCTTTTAATAATCTCTCTTGCCATCTTATTTAATTCTTCTTTTGTTAAAGAGAGAGTTGGTGGAGTTGCTATGCCGAAGAATTTTTTACTGCATTTTGAATGAAAATCCATTTCATTTTCTTTCAAATCTTCATAGCAGTATAAGCATTTATTTGTTTTAGTTTTCATTTTATTCTCTTTCGATACTTACTGCACCTATGCAATCTTTACATACTGTTAACAATAATTCCATTCTGTCTTTTTCGTTGATCTTCCAATTATCAATTGCAATGTCGAATAACCATCCTTCCGGTATTAGTCCGTCAAAAAAAGGAATCATCGATCTTTTGTCGTTGTGGGTTTGTACTTCAACCGGCAATGTTTGGCTTACCGGGCCATGAATTGGATTATTATAATACTCATCTGTGTATTTAAACCAATATCCATTTTCGTCCTGCCAAACATGACCGACAACAGTATTACTTATAATTACTTTACCTCGTTTCATCTTTTTTGCAATTCAATTCCTATAATATCAGCGTGTTGAATGACTGTAGTTAAATCATCATTTGGCTTTTTTTGCCATTCTATTGCGTCAGGGTTAGGCACGAGTCTCCATGCAACAATTTCACTTTTTGAATCTCTTATTTCTTTTATAAGAAAACCATAAAATTCCTGGTTTCCCTTTTGGGTTATTTTAACGGGTTGCCCTAAATAGCTAAACCAAAGCTTATAAGGATCGATCTTGTTTGTTGTTGTTGCTAATTGATGTCCGAACATATTTAATACCTGATTAACTTTATCAAGACGTAACGCTGAACGACCTTGTTCCAGATCACGGATAAAGTGAATACCTACACCAGCCATCTCCGCTAATCGCTCTTGGGTAAGTTTCAGTTTCTCTCGGTTGTATTTAACAAAAGCTGCTATATTAGTTATCTCTTTCATTATACTAATATTGTATAATATGTAAATTATTTATTTAAAATATACAAATATAGTATAAATATTCTAATTTTAATATAAAACATACAAAAATAGTATAGTGTTAAATGATTTTCAGTAACCCTCAGAGGAAAAAAATATTGAGAACTGCAGGTACCAAAATAAATGAGTTTGAGAAAAGTATGTATGAAGAAAACCAACAGAAGTGACTGAAGAAGGTGACTATAGAAACAGAAAAGCCCCTGATTGAATAAATTAGGGGCTTTTCTAATGTCGGGATGGCGGGATTTGAACCCACGACCTCCAGCACCCCATGCTGGCGCGATACCAGGCTACGCTACATCCCGTTAAAATTCCTGTGAAGGAAGTTTAGTAAGGCGGCAAAGTTATTGTTTTTTGATTACAAATAAGAGGCGATTCGATCTATTTTTTTACTGTTAGTTCTTTGAAAATATCCTCCAGTTTTTCTTCCTCTTTATGAAGGGTAAGTACGGCTAAGTTGTTTCTGACGGCATACTGGAAAATTTCAGGACGAACGTCCTGTTCCGAATTGGCAACTAATTGCCAGGTGTTTTCCTTTATATTGGTGGCGGACGTTACATTCTGAATTAAAAGGAGTTCTTGTTGAGAGGTGCTTTTATCAAACTCCACGATAATGATTTGCTTGTTCCCTTTTGTTTTTTGAATATTCCGGGTTGTATCGTCCGCTACAATTTCACCTTTGTTAATGATAATAACACGATCGCATATTGCATCGACTTCCTGCATAATATGGGTGGAAAGCATCACTGTTTTTTCTTTTCCCACTTCTTTGATAAGCGAACGGATTTCTGTCAGTTGATTGGGATCAAGACCGGTTGTTGGTTCATCCAGAATTAATACCTGTGGATCATGCAGAAGCGCCTGTGCCAGGCCAACGCGTTGCCGGTAACCTTTGGAGAGAGCTCCGATTTTTTTCTTTTGTTCAATTTCAAGCCCTGTAATCTCGATCATTTTTTTTATACGGGAAGGTATCTCTTTACGTGAAATTTTATCGGGATGGAGTCCCGCAATAAATTCCAGGTATTCTTTCACATACATATCCTGGTAAAGGGGGTTATGTTCGGCTAAGTAACCGACACACTTCCGTACTTCGATGCTTTCTTCTGCAATGTTGTGATTACAAACAAATGCCGTTCCGGTCGTTTGCGGAATGAAACAGGTGAGTATTTTCATCATGGTCGACTTCCCGGCTCCGTTAGGGCCGAGAAAACCGACAATTTCACCGGTTTTTATTTCGAATGATACATTGTTCAGGGCTTTTTGAGTGCCGTATATTTTGCTGACTGTGTTTACTTTTATGGACATAATTCCGATTGTTTACCAAAGGTAAAAGTTAATACCTTTTAAAATAGTAAGCAAGGTAATGATAACTTTACAGTATTATGAAGGGATTGGTTACAAAATCAACAGGCAGCTGGTATAGTGTGAGGGGTGGAGATGCTGTTCTGGTGGAATGCCGGATCAAAGGGAAATTCCGGATGGAAGGTTCTAAAAATACCAATCCGGTTGTCGTAGGAGATATCGTTGATTATGAACTGGAAGCGGAAAGTAACAAAGGTGTAATCTATGGATTGGAACCAAGAAGAAATTATATTATACGGAGGTCTACTAATCTTTCCAAGCAATCACATATCATTGCCTCCAATATGGATCAGGCTTTTTTAGTGGCCACGATTGCTATGCCAAGGACTTCAACAGGATTTATGGATCGTTTCCTGGTCATTGCAGAGGCATATGGGATACCCGCGAGCATCCTGTTCAGCAAAGTTGACAGGTATGATCCTGACGAATTGCAGGAGCTCCTCAGATTGAAAAACCTGTATGAAAAGATTGGTTATCCCTGTTATGAAGTTTCGGCTCTCAAGGGTCAGGGAATTGAACAATTAAAAAAAAAAATGAGTGGCAAAACCAATTTACTTTCAGGGCATTCGGGAGTAGGAAAATCCTCACTGATAAACGCTTTGGATCTTTTGTTAAAGCAAAGAACGGGAAACCTGTCCGAAGCCCACTCAAAAGGAACCCATACAACGACTTCTGCTGAATTGTTTGAGTTGTCAAGTGGTGGTGCCGTGATTGATACTCCTGGTATTAAGGAATTGGGAATGTTTGATATGAAAAGAGAAGAGCTTTCTCATTTTTTTCCGGAAATGCGGGCGCTGTTTAATAAGTGTAAATACAATTCCTGTTTGCATGTGAATGAATTGCAGTGTGCTGTCAAAGAAGGGGTCGCAAGGGGGGAAATAGCGGAGTCTCGTTATGATACTTATTTGGGAATAATGAACGGAACCGAACTTCAGGTAAAATATTGAATCGATGACACTGAAAGAAGCACAAAAAAAAATTGATAAATGGATAAAAGAATACGGTGTTCGGTATTTTTCCGAACTCACGAATATGGCTATTCTTACGGAAGAAGTAGGAGAGGTGGCGCGCATTATAGCGCGCAGGTATGGCGATCAGAGTTTTAAGAAATCGGATAAAGATAAACAGCTGGAGGATGAACTCGCGGATGTCTTGTTTGTAGTAATATGCCTGGCGAATCAGACCGGGATAGACCTTGAGAAAGCATTAAAAAATAATCTACATAAAAAAACGAAACGCGATAAGACGCGGCACAAGCGTAACAATAAACTTACATCCAGTTAAGCAAAACAAATTTTTTTGTATTTTTAGTCACCTTATTAAATTTATAATCCATTCGCAATGCATGTAGCTATAGCAGGAAATATCGGATCAGGAAAAACAACGTTAACCACGCTTTTAGCTAAACATTACAGCTGGCTGCCCCATTACGAGGATGCTGATGATAATCCCTATTTAAATGATTTTTATGAAGATATGCAACGCTGGTCATTTAATCTGCAGGTCTTCTTTTTGCAAAATCGTTTCAGTAAAGTTTTAGAACTCAGAAAAAATAAAAAGACCGTGATCCAGGACAGGACGATTTACGAAGATGCGTACATCTTCGCACCTAATCTGCATTCAATGGGTCTGATGACAACCCGTGACTTTGAAAGTTACCTGCAACTTTTTAAATTGATGGAGTCCCTGATCAGCCCTCCTGATGTACTGGTCTACCTGCGTGCTTCTGTGCCAACTTTGGTTAACAATATTCAAAAGCGCGGCCGGGATTACGAAACGGCCATTCGTATCGATTATCTGAAACGTCTGAACGAACGCTATGAAGCATGGGTTTCAGAGTATGAAGTTCAATACAAAAAGAATAGCAAGCTCTTGATTATTGATGTAGATGAAAATAATTTTTCAGAGAAAAAAGAAGACCTTGGAAAGGTGATTACCAAGGTCGACTCTGTTATAAATGGGTTGTTTTAAATACAGCTAAAAGCTCCAATTTTTCTCACTTTGCCATGCCTGCATGCTTCAGGCAGATTGCTTTTTCTTCCGGAGTACATTTCATAGAGTCGCAATAGGCTGAACATTCTTCCTTCGTAAGTGTTACAACCTTGTTCATGTCGCATTTCATTTCACACTTATTAGCGGATGAGCAGGATGTCTTGGTTTCTGTGTTTGTCATACCCGTGCAACATTCTTTTTTGATTTCACATTTGGCCGCTGCTTCCGTGTCGCTGCCGATTCCGGCGATATGAGGCGCTATCACCAGGGAAACAATACTCATCAGCTTAATCAGAATGTTCATAGAAGGGCCAGAAGTATCCTTGAATGGATCACCTACGGTATCTCCTGTAACAGATGCTTTATGTGGTTCTGAACCTTTGTAATATACCTGCCCGTCAATATCAACACCTTTTTCAAATGATTTTTTTGCATTATCCCATGCGCCACCTGCATTGCTTTGAAACATACCCATCAACACACCGGATACTGTCACTCCCGCTAATAGTCCGCCCAAAACTTCCGGACCAAATGTAAAACCAACAATAACAGGAACAATTAATGCAATAGCTCCGGGAGCAATCATTTCTTTGATGGATGCCGTGGTAGAAATAGCCACACATTTTTCATATTCAGGTTTTGCTTTGTATTCCATGATACCCGGTATTTCACGGAATTGTCTGCGTACTTCCTGTACCATAGCCATGGCTGCACGTCCAACAGCAGCGATCGCCAAGGAAGAAAAGATAAAAGGAATCATGCCCCCTATAAATAAGCCTGCCAAAACAGGCGCTTTGTAAATATCAATGTGGGAAATTCCGGCGATTCCTACGAATGCAGCAAAAAGGGCCAGTGAAGTTAACGCAGCGGAAGCGATTGCAAACCCCTTACCCGTCGCGGCTGTTGTATTTCCAACAGCGTCCAGGTTGTCGGTCCGCTGACGGACTTCTTTGGGTAAACCGCTCATTTCTGCAATGCCTCCTGCGTTATCAGCAATCGGGCCAAACGCGTCAATTGCTAATTGCATAGCCGTTGTTGCCATCATTCCTGCTGCTGCAATAGCTACTCCGTATAAATTTGCAAAGTGATAAGACAGAATGATACCGGCTGCCAAGACGATGGTTGGCATCACCGTGGATTCCATACCTACCGCCAGACCTCCGATAATATTGGTAGCATGCCCGGTTGAAGACCGTTGAATGATGGAATTAACCGGACGTTTGCCCATAGCTGTATAATATTCCGTAATAATACTCATGAGGGTTCCTACGACCAGGCCAACCATGATTGCATAGAAAACATCCATAGAGGTAAATTCTGCACATCCGCGAATAGAGAGGTGTTCGGGTAACATCCATTTTACCAAAAAGAAGGATGCAATGGCGGTGAACACGATAGAAGACCAGTTACCCATATTGAGCGCTTTTTGAACGCTGTCTGTTTCTTTTGAAATCCGAACAAAGAAGGTTCCTATGATCGAGAAGATAATTCCCAGACCAGCTATTACCATTGGAAGGAGTATAGGAGATAAGCCTCCGAACTTATCCGCACTTGCATCTATTTCCTGTCCCAGTACCATTGTGGCCAGCATAGTAGCCACATACGAACCAAATAAATCAGCACCCATTCCGGCGACATCACCGACATTATCGCCTACGTTATCTGCAATGGTCGCAGGGTTGCGAACGTCATCTTCCGGTATGCCGGCTTCCACCTTACCAACCAGATCAGCTCCTACGTCTGCTGCTTTTGTGTAAATACCGCCTCCAACACGGGCAAAAAGTGCAATACTTTCAGCGCCGAGCGAAAAGCCTGCCAGTACTTCAATGGCTCTTTTCATCCCTTCTCCGGTGATAGCTTGGCCTGCCGGAACAAAAGTTTTAAAGAAAATGATAAACAGGGAACCGAGCCCGAATACGGCAAGTCCTGCAACACCGAGCCCCATAACACTTCCTCCGGTGAAGGATACTTTCAGCGCCTGAGCCAGTGATGTTCTGGCGGCTTGTGTTGTGCGTACGTTTGCCTTTGTAGCAACCTTCATCCCGATGTATCCGGCTGTAGCAGAAAATACGGCTCCGATTAAAAAGGCGATTGCGATGACAGGAGAAGAATGGACGGGATGCTCCGCACTTCCAACGGCGGTTCCTGACCAAGCCAGCAAAATGGCGGTGATAACCGCGAAATAGCTTAAAATTTTCCATTCCGCTTTCAGGAAGGCAATGGCGCCATTGGCAATATAACCAGCAAGCTCCTGCATATTGGCGTCACCGGCATCCTGTTTACTGACCCAGGCTGATTTCACTGCCATAACTAATAATCCAACTATTCCTAAAGCTGGTATTAAGTAAATGATATTCTCGTTCATAAAATTGATTTTCAGTTCGTTGGTTAGCTGTTTTCGCTAAATTAAGGCTGCAAATTTAACAATTTAATTTTAATTGAAAAGTTCCTGGAGAGAATGTGTTTGTTCAAGACGTATTCCTTTTTCGGTTTGTTGGACAGTACAGCATTCATGGATAGGGTCATGTTCGAAAAATAAAACATACTTGTTTTGCGCGGCTTCTGTCATAAAGGATTCCTTTTCTTTCAATGTCAAAAGAGGACGCGTGTCATAAGCCATCAGGTAGGGGAGGGGAATATGTCCTGCCGAAGGAAGCAGATCGGCCATGTAAACAACTGTTTGATCTCTGTAACGCAGATGGGGTATCATCATTGCATCTGTATGTCCCCGGGTGACCAGAATGGAAAAATCAATACCCAATTCATTCACAGGTTGCCGCTGATCACTCGTATTAACAGCGATAAATTTAAGCTGGCCACTTTCCTGGATTGGCAGGATATTCTCCTGTAAGAAACTTGCTTTCTCCCGTGCATTTGGTTTTGTGGCCCATTCCCAGTGCTGAGCATTACTCCAATAAGTAGCATTCTTAAAAGCCGGTTCGTACCCGCTTCGGGAATCATTCCATTGAATACTTCCCCCACAATGATCAAAATGCAGATGTGTTAGAAAAACATCCGTAATGTCATCCCGTGTAAATCCTTTTTCCATCAAAGACTTCTCCAGTGTCTGATCACCGTGAAGGGAATAAAAACTTAAAAATTTTTCAGTTTGTTTATTTCCAATGCCTGTATCAATAAGGATCAGGCGCTTGCCGTCCTCAATGAGTAAACACCTCATGGCCCAGGTACACATATTATTTGAATCCGGAATATTGGTCTTGCTCCAGATGGATTTGGGTACCACTCCAAACATGGCGCCCCCATCTAGCTTGAAAAAACCGGTATTTATCACATGAAGTTTCAGAGTCGCTTGAAATTTCAGAATCGTTCCAGCATCGAGAAAAAGAAGTTTCCTTCAATTTTCGCATTCTCATCGCTGTCGGATCCGTGTATGGCATTTGCAGCAATCGATTTTGCAAATAAAGCCCGTATTGTGCCCGGTTCTGCTTTAGCGGGATCCGTGGCCCCGATCAGTTTTCTGAAATCAGCTACTGCGTTGTCTTTCTCCAGGATTACGGCAACGATAGGGCCGGATGACATGTAGTCAACCAATTCGCCATAAAAAGAGCGCTCTTTATGTACTGCATAAAATTGTCCGATAGTTTCCCGGCTTAATTGAGTGTATTTCAGCGCTACTATTCTGAATTGAGCTTCGTTTATCTTAGCCAAAATAGGGCCAATGTGGTTGTTGGCTACCGCATCGGGCTTGATCATCGTAAAGGTTCTGTTGGTTGCCATAGTTTTTTTATTTGGCTGCGAAGGTAACAATTTTAATCTATTTGAGATAGACATCGAGCAAACCCTCGGGTGTATTTAGTTCAAGACATTTGTTAGCAGAATCTATTTTAGTGACAAATTCCAACCTGGCTGGAATAAGCAATTCGGTTTTGTCAGCACTTATTATTTGAAGTACATTTTGCTGAGGAAATTCTAAAACAGCTTCCAGTATGCCAATCTGACCTTTAATAAGGTCAATTACCTGAAATCCGATGATATCCCGGAAATGAAAAGAAGTTTTATCAGGTTTTGGCAAAAAGGAAAGAGGAAGATAAGCGGAGGAGTTCTTAAGCAGAGCCGCCTGTTCAATGGTATCGATCCCATCAAATTTAACTAACACATGTTTGCTCTTGTAAGTTGCGGAGGTTATGAAGAAAGGAACGAGCTGATGGTCTATTTCAACAAAAACAGATTCCAGTTTTTTGAAAAAAGAGTCCTGCTTTATATCAGTAATAAGCGTAAGTTCACCTTTTATACCGTGCGTCTTACCGATATAACCCAGCTTAAAACAAGCTTTTTTGTCCAATTTTATGCCTGAGGAGTCTCGCCTTCCGGTTGCACTTCCGCAGCTGGAGCTTCTGTAACAGGGGCTTCAACAACAGCAGCAGCCGTTGCGGCGGCTATTTTTGCAGCAATTTTTGCGGCCCGGGCTTCTTTAGCTGCAGCTTCTGTTTCCACAGCTTTGCGGTAGGCAGCCTGTTTGGAATCGCTGAGACTGCTGACCTTATTTTCGTTTTTGGCAGTTTTGTCGGCCAGCCATTTGCTGAATTTTGCTTCGGCCTGTTCGAGGGTCAGGGCTTTTTTAGCAACCCCCCGTAAAAGATGATCTTTGTACATCACACCCTTGTGTGAGAGAATGGATTTTGCAGTGTCGGTGGGTTGTACACCCCTTTGTATCCAGTAGAGTGCTCTTTCGAAGTCGAAATCGACTGTAGCAGGATTTGTTCCCGGATTGTAAGTACCTAATTTTTCAATGAATTTTCCATCGCGAGGTGCACGACCATCGGCTACGACCAAGTGAAAAAACACTTTGTCTTTTTTTCCATGTCTGGTTAATCTGATTTTTGCTGGCATTGTTTTTTTAAGTTTTATTTAAAAGGGATGCAAATATCGTAAAAAAAAATGAAAGTCCAAACTAGACCTTGGATTTTAGTATAAAATCATGTACGTTTGTCACCCAATTTAGAAAATTATGCAGAATAAAGGAGCTATCAGGTTATTTGCCATTTTACTTGCACTGGCCTGTGTTTATTACTTATTGTTTACCTACGTGACGAACGGGGTTGAAAAAGATGCGAAAGTGTTCGCCCAGCAGTATGTGGATCGTTCGGATATTGTTAAAATGGCCAAGGCCCGCGCTGGGTCTGATGAAACAAAGGTTCGTTTTATACTTGATTCGCTATTTACCGCGCATGAAAATCTGTACCTGGATTCGCTTAAAAAGAAACCGGTTTATAACATCGGTATAACCAGGTTTACCTATGAAGATTGTAAAGAACACGAAATTAACCTGGGACTTGATTTACGGGGGGGTATGAACGTGACACTGGAAATATCTGTAGCTGATATCATTCGTCAGATGTCCAATAACAGTCCGGATAAAACCTTTAATCAGGCTTTGTCTGATGCACAGAAACAACTGGGTAAATCTGACAAAGATTTTGTAACGCTTTTTGGAGAAAACTTCAAAAAAATTGACCCTAATGCCCGCCTGGCTGGAAATTTTCAGACGATTGAATTAAAGGGGAAAATTGATTATAACAGCAGTGATGAAAAGGTTTTGAGCTTTATAAAAGAACGGGTTCAGGAAGCCATTGAGACTTCCGAAAAAACCCTACGCGCCCGTATTGACAAGTTTGGAGTAACACAACCCAATATTCAGCGATTGGAAAGTTCGGGACGTATTCTGGTTGAGTTGCCAGGAGTAAAGGATAAAGAACGTGTACGGAAACTCTTGCAGGGAACTGCTAACCTGGAGTTCTGGGAAACCTTTGACAACAAAGATATCTACCCGCTACTTGAAAAAGCCAATAAGCGTTTAAAAGAAATAATGACAGGTGACTCTTTGAAGCCCTCGAATGATAGCATCGCTAAGGCCAAAGGACCAGACACTACGAAAATTAAGGCTTCTCAGACGGCAGCTGTTAAAACAGATACAGCAAAGAAAGAGTCCCTTACACAGCAATTGAAAAGTAAAACGGATTCAACTAAGCCGAATACGGCTAAATCTGCCAATGATACTTCCATGCAGCGTATGGCAAAGGAGAATCCTTTGTTTGCTATTTTTCGTCCCTCTCTTAACCAGGATCCCAAAACACAGCAATATTATATGGCAGAGGGTCCAGTTGTGGGGTATGCGAATGTGAGTGATACCGGTAAAGTGGATTCCTACCTGAGAAATGAAAAAATCAGGAAGATATTACCTCCTAAAGCTAAATTTTTATGGAAGTTCAAAGCGATCGATAAGGAAGGAACGACGATGCAGTTGATTGCAATAAAGGTCAACAGCCGGGATGGAAAGGCCCCCTTATCGGGCGATATCATAACGGATGCACGTAAACAATTTGAACAAAAAGGTTCGGGGACGCCTCAGATTGCCATGAGCATGACTTCGGAAGCGGCCCAGATCTGGAAGCGCCTGACCAAGGAAAATATCGGAAAGAGTATTGCAATCGTACTGGACAACAGTGTGTATTCCTTCCCAACAGTTCAAGGTGAGATTGCCGGTGGATCTTCTACCATCACGGGTGATTTCAGTGTTAAAGAAGCGGATGACCTGATCAATGTGCTGAAAGCCGGTAAACTTCCTGCGCCGGCGCGTATTGTGGCGGAAGAAACCGTTGGTCCTACTTTGGGTCAGGAGGCGATTCATTCCGGGCTGGTATCCTTTGTAATCGCTTTATTATTGGTACTGGTTTTTATGGGCTTCTATTACAACAAGGCTGGCTGGGTAGCCGATATCGCTTTGTTTGCGAACGTGTTCTTTGTGATGGGTATTCTGGCTTCTATGGGCGCTGTATTAACATTACCGGGTATAGCTGGTATCGTTCTAACGATTGGTATGTCAGTAGATGCGAACATCCTTATTTTTGAACGGATCCGGGAAGAGTTATTGAGTGGCAAAGGCACAGGTCTCGCCATCAAGGAAGGTTTTAATAATGCCATGTCCTCCATTATTGACTCGAACGTTACCACTTTATTGCTGGGTGTCATTCTTTACTTATTTGGTACCGGTCCTATCCAGGGTTTTGCTACAACATTGATCATAGGTATTCTTACCTCTTTGTTCTCTGCTATATTTATTACACGTTTAGTATTTGAAGGATTATTGAAAGGCAAATCAGAAATCTCCTTCTCAAATAAATTTTCGGCCAATGCCTTTAAAAATATAAAGGTTGACTTTGTAAGCAAACGTAAATTGTACTATGTGTTTTCCGGAAGTATTATTCTTTTGGGAATTATTTTTTACTTTAAACACAATGGATTTAACCTGGGCGTTGACTTTAAAGGTGGACGTACTTACGTAGTTCGTTTTGCAGAAGAAAACGAAACCCAAAAGGTGCGCGATGCATTAACCGGAGTTTTTGGCAGCGCACCGGAAGTAAAAACGTATGGAGAAGGTGGTTCGCAGATGAAGATAACCACTGCTTATATGATCGATGACAATGATTTTAATTCGGAATCGAAAGTAGAAGATAAACTGAAGGAAGGATTGAATAAGCTGAATGCCAAATATGAGATCATGAGCATTATTAAAGTGGGGGAGACGGTATCACGTGATATCAAGACCAAGGCCGTCTGGGCGGTATTGTTCTCCTGCCTGATCATGTTTATTTTCATCTTTATACGTTTCAAAAAATGGCAGTACGGCCTGGGTGCGGTTGTGGCGCTGTTCCATGACGTCCTGGTGGTTTTATCCTGCTATACAATTTTTGATGGCTTATTGCCGTTCTCATTGGAGATCGACCAGCAGTTCATCGCGGCTATTTTGACAGTTATGAGTTATTCGATGACAGATACGGTGGTGGTATTTGACAGGATCCGGGAATACCTCACGGAGAAGAACAAAGCGGATATTTCAGGAGAAGAAAAGAACAGTGTGATCAATTATGCATTGAATAGTACATTAAGCCGTACTATCCTCACCTCACTGACGATCTTCTTTGTATTGTTATCCATCTTCCTTTTTGGAGGAGAAACGATCAAAGGCTTCTCTTTTGCACTCTTAATAGGGATTGTCATCGGTACCTATTCATCCATTTGTATCGCAACACCGATCGTTATCGATTTCGATCGTAAACAGGTGGAAACTAAATAAAGATGAGTCTTTTATTTCTGAACATGGGAGAAGGGGAAATGGCCGTAATTGTACTGGTCATTATCCTTTTCTTTGGTTCTAAAAGTATTCCTACACTGGCGAGAGGTTTAGGTAAAGGTCTCCGGGAGTTTAAAGATGCCACCCAGGGCATCCAGCGCGAGATCGAGAACAGCGCACATTCTGTAAAGAAGGAGTTGGAAGAGGAGAAGGAAAAGAGTGAGTAGCGAAGTTTAAAGTTCAAAGTTTAAAGTTTAAAGTTCAAAGTTCAAAGTTCAAAGTTCAAAGTTTTTTGAATTTACGGCATGGTAACAGGAAGAGAATTACTATTGGCTAATCGCTGTTAACTTTCTTACCAGATCTCTGGTCTGTCCTTTTCTGCTCTGAACATCGCGTTTCCTTCCTTCACGTTAAAGGCCATATAGAACTCTTTCATATTGGAAAGAGGTGCCATAACACGGGCTACATTTGGAGAATGAGGATTCGTTTTAAGCAATTGTTTTAGATATTCCGGGCGCATATTTCCCCTCCAGCCCTGAGCCCAGGAGATGAAAAAACGTTGATTTCCGGTAAACCCATCGATTTTTTCAGGAGCAGGCTTGCCTTCCAGTGATTTTTGATAAGCATAATAGGCAATCGTTAATCCTCCCAGGTCGGCAATATTTTCTCCCAATGTCAGTTGTCCATTGATATGCAAGGTGTCGAGCACGGCGAAGTGGTTGAATTGATCAACAACTTTATTGGTTTTTTCCTTGAATTTAAGGCTATCTTCTTTCGTCCACCAGTTCTTCAGGTTGCCGGCAGCATTGTATTGGGATCCCTGGTCATCAAAGCCATGAGTAAGTTCATGACCTATTACGGCTCCTATAGCTCCGTAGTTAACAGCATCGTCCGCATTCGGGTCGAAAAAAGGCATTTGCATAATGCCCGCGGGGAATACAATTTCATTATAAGAGGGATTATAATAGGCATTCACGGTTGGAGTCGTCATACCCCATTCCGTTTTATCAACAGGCTTTCCAAGCTTATCGGTCATGTACTTAAAATCTGTCGTATTCGCCCGGAAAAAGTTCAATACATACGCGTCTCTTTTGATCTCAAGAGAAGAATAGTCCCGCCATTTGTCAGGGTAAGCAAGTTTTCGCATAACCGTTTCCAGCTTCTGCTGAGCTTCTTTTTTGGTTTCATCGCTCATCCAGTCACGGGTTTTGATCCGAACTTTAAACGATTCCGTCAGGTTATCAACCATCTCATTTACCTTCTTTTTGGCATCCGGGCTAAAGTATTTTTCTACATATAATTGGCCCAAAAGGTCCCCTAGTGAAGCGTCCGCTTGTTGGACGGCTCTTTTCCATCTTGGTTTAAGCTTTTTAGATCCGCTCAGAACGGTGCCATAGAAGTTGAAACTTTCCTGCACAAAAGGATCACTTAGCTTGCCTGCAGAAGCGTTAATGAGGTTCCATCGCAGGTAATTTTTCCAATCTTCAATGGACACGGATTTCACGCTGTTATTTAACTGGGCAAAGAATTTTGGCTGGCTAATGATAAGGGTGTCAACCTTTGCATCAATACCCAATGCTTTGAAATAATTCATCCAGTTAAAGTTGGGGGCGGATCCAACAAAGTCTTTCAATGCCTTTTTATTATATTGAGCCTCTATATCGCGTAATTGTACCCTGGTCATCGATTCTTTAGCCAACTGTTTTTCAAGTTCGAATATTTTTTGAGCGATAACAGAGGCCTGTTGCTCTGATTCTCCCATTAACCGGAACATATTGCTTATATGGGAAATGTATTGTTCACGGATTTTATTGACAGCAGGGTCTTTGCTCAGGTAATAATCCATATCCGGCAAACCCAATCCACCCTGATTTAAAGTCGTAATGTTTTGAGTGCTGGCTTTGGAATCCGCACCGATGTATATGTCGAATAAAGGCCTTACGCCTATCGTATGGAAATGGGCTATAACAGCAGGTAGTTCAGCTGTAGACTTGATCGCAGCTATCTGTTTAAATTCATCTGCTAATGGCTGAAGGCCTTCCTGGTTTAATTTTGCGGAATCAATGGCCATAGAGTAGAAGTCGCCCACTTTTTGCTTAATGCTATTGGGTTCGCTTTTTCCTTTTGAGGCATCTTCCAAAAGTGTCTGAAGATTGTGCAAATTAGTATCATGGATGATGTTGAAATTGGTCCAGCTGGCTTCTGTCGCAGGTACCGGGTTGTTTTTTGCCCAGTTTCCATTCACATACTGGTAAAAATTATCTGCCGGGACAATGGTTGTATCAAAGTTTGCCAGATTGACGGAGTGATTAGCTGTCATGGTAGTTTCTTTTGATTGGCTGTTAGGGTTTCCGCAGGAAGCGAACAGCAATGCGCCAATTGACAAAGTGAAAATGATTTTTTTCATAGTGTTTCTAGTAGGATCAGCGAAATTAACGTTTTTATTGGAATGTGGTGAATAATGAAATTATTCACCACATTTGTTGACTAATAGTTGTAAATATATTACTTTCGAATCCCGCTTTTTATAAGCATAATTTGATGCTTATAGCTTGGATTAATATTATGGGAATCCGTGTCATGTTTATAGTTGTGGAACGCTAAAAATTGAGTAATGAAGAAAAAAATTTTGAAATTGTTAAACAGATTTGGGTATGATCTTGTTTTGACACCTCCTAATCTTTACAGCAAAGACTTTTTAGACATTTATGAGGACTGCAAAGAATATACATGTACGAGTATAGAACGTATGCATGCCCTATATAAATCAGTGGAGTATATCCTCAAAAATAATATTCAAGGTGATTTTATTGAATGTGGTGTTTGGCGTGGTGGTAGTTGCATGTTAATTGCAAAAACATTAAAAAAATATGACTGTAAGGACAGGCAAATTATTTTATTCGATACTTTTGAAGGCATGAGTGAGCCAACTGATATAGACATTGATTTTAAAGGTGCTGCAGCCAAAGGAACCATGGACAGTTTCAATAAAAAATTCAATTTCAATTGGTTTAAGGTTGAACTTTCGACTGTTGAAAATAACATGAAAAAAACCGGGTATCCTTTAACCAATATTAAATATGTAAAAGGCATGGTAGAGGATACTCTCTCAAAATATCCGATTAATAATAAAATAGCCTTGTTACGTTTGGATACGGATTGGTATGAATCTACAAAAGCTGAGATGAATTATTTGTTTCCACATTTAGAAAAGGGGGGAGTGCTTATAGTTGATGACTATGGATACTGGCAGGGAGCGAGAAAAGCTATTGAGGAATACATTGCTGAAACCAAAATACCTTTATTACTTAATACAATTGATTATACAGGCAGAATTGGGGTTAAGTTATAATTGATGTTTATTATCATGTGAACACTGAAGAAAACGGATATTAACGTTTTTTGATGAAGGGATGATATAGTAGGGTCTTCCCCTAAATTCAAAAGAGGAATAAAAAAAGAGAGTCAACAGGTTCTGTTGGCTCTCTTTTTATGATGTCAATAGAGACCTTGTTAATAACGGAGACAAAAATATTAATACTGCTAGAATTTTGAACTTTGCAGGCAATATCATTTCCGTCTGATCGATTTTTCTGTTTTAGTTTAGAAGCTTTTTAAGCTGCCATGCTAACTGGCTTTCCTCTGGCCTTTCGTCGGCTTATCTGAACGGCGTTACAGGTAATGATGCCGAAGAAAATCCAGAGGATTTCAGTGTCCTTTCTGCGGGCTTTGATTTTATTGAGCATATAATGATTCTTTTCGTTTCCAAAACTTCCTTCAAGGACTGTTCCTCTCTGCCTTCCCAATTCCACCCTCAGTGCACGACTTTGCTGCTCATGCGCTCCTTGCTTTCCTTTGGGAACAAAACAGGTTGCAATCTTCTGCCGGGTGCAGTATTTTCGGTTTTCATTAGTTGCATAGATCTTATCGGCAGCAAACTGGTGACAGGCTCCGAACAAATCTCTGTGCATCCAGATCGCGCTTTTTAAGCGGGTTCCTTCATTGTAGGCATCATAGCTTAAGTGTTCAATAAAATTAATGCCATCCACTTGCAGCAGGTGAACCTTTGCCCCGAACTCCACCGGCTTTACTTCTTTGCCTCTGACTATGGGTCGAACATAAGGCCTGTGAAGGCTAACGATACGATTCTCAATCTTTGATTGGGGATCCGTTACCCGTTGGCGCTGCTGGTAATAGAGTGCTCGAATCGTTTTCAGGCGCTGCTGTTGCCTTTTATTCAACAGATGGTCTCCATGGGTTTCCAATAGCTGTTCTAAACGTTCCAGCAATCGGGTAATGAAGCATATCATTCCTTTGCGCATACGCTTTTCTTTCCTGCGACTCTTTTTGCGCCTGCGCTGGAAGGCAAGGCAACGTTCCCGTTGTCTTTGGTAACGAATACGGGGACGTCTTACCTTCACCTCTTTGCAAACCTCTACGATGCGCTGATAAAGCCAATGGGCACTTGTCCACAATAGTTTGATGTCCGTTGGATAAGTAATGCGGCTTTCGTAAACAGTGGCATCTGCCATACTCACATGAGTTTCTTTCATGTATGGCTTCCAATGTTTTGCAAGCACAAGCTGCATCTTTTTAAAATCAAGATGCCTTCCAAGATAACAACGCCAATCAGACACAATGTTTTTATCCTTGATCTGCCGGGTCTTTAGGTCAATACCGCAAAAGAGCTGAAGGGCCCAATCCGTATTAAGCCGCTAATAAGCATCCGATCACTTAACCCCAAATAGTTCTTAAGAATCATCAGACCAATGCCTCCTTCAACGGTAAACCAGGGCTTACGACCCAGACAGCTTTGCTCATACCTGGGCGATGGGATTTGAGCTGCCAACTCCGATATTGGAAGAGCCTGATAAAGCTTGCCTAAATCCGTTTGAAAAAATGTTGAAAACAGAAGGCTCTTTTGAGTCGCTTCGTCAAAAAGGGATAGTGTTTTTTGATAATTTTGCATAGTTCTTAGAAGTTTCTTTCCACGGAAAATTTCTAAATGGAATGCCCCGAATTTGTCCATTTTATGGCAATTTCGGGGCTATTTTTTTATGCTTTTATCAACAAAATACTTGTCAATAAAGGGCTCTGAATTTAGAGAAGACCCTATAATAATTAAACTAAACCTTCAAAATACTTTCATCATCTATATAAACTAAATATTGTTCCACATCAGGATAGCCCATCCGGCTTATTAACTCGGCGTATTTTTTAATTTGTTTAATGTGCTCGTCCTTTTTTACTCCCGTCTTGTAATCAATAATAGTCGCCAGATTCCTCGAAATGACAACCCGGTCGGGCCGGAAACTTTCTCCGTTTGGCAGAATAATCGAAGTTTCCGTTTTAATCATACTTCCTTCTTTATAAAAATTGCGAATTTGTTCGTGTTCAAGTATGCTTTTAAGTTTAGGTAATAATTGTTCTTTTTCAGGTACGTCAATAATCCCGTCATTTAAAAACTGCGTAAGAACAGGTGCAAGATCAGAAGCTAGTCTCACTTTTGATAAAATGGCATGTACGATCAGGCCAAAATCTTTTTTGCTGGTATATTCTTCCAGGCCCCAGGCTTCTGGTGCATCCGCGCGTATTTTCAATAGGGAACGCCAATCGCATGATAGAAATTTTTTCAATTTGACCGTTGTACTGATTTCTTCTTTTTTAGCTGGATGTTTTGCCATGACTCCAAACTCATACACACTCTGATGATCATTCCAGATATGTTGAGTTTGTAAATAATGACATAGCATATCGGATAGTGAACCCAGATTTTCCGGTTTTTGTGAAGGCACAGGGCTCAATATATATAGGCGCTCCTCTGGCCTTGTAAGTGCAACATACAGCAGGTTGATGTCATCCAGCAGGGATTTGTTTTTTTCTTCCAGATAGAGGTCCGCATACTTGGTTTTCTCCATTTCTTTGCTCAAAGGGAGCAGAACGGATTCCAAAGAAGGCACTTCCCCATGTTTTAAATCAACCCAGAGATTACCCCGGCTATTGGACTTCGAACTCGTATTCGGGAGGATAACAAGCGGAAACTCAAGGCCCTTAGAACGATGAATGGTCATGATGCTGACCGCATTTATTCCCCCTGGTACATTCAAAGAAGCACTTTCTTTCCGGACCTCCCACCATTCTATAAAATCGGAAAGGTTGTTGTTATTGCTGATGCTATATTCCAGTACCTCGTCCATAAAAAACTGGACAAATGCATCCGCCGTTTCCCCAAGTTTAAAGACTTTGACCAAATGCTCTACCAGCTCATACAGCGGTAGTTTTATAAGCTGAAGCTGGTTAAACTCAAATCCGTTCTGCCTTAATAAATGAGCAAATGCATTGCTGCGCTTGTTCTTTAGACTGTTTATCAGGCTGTGCAGATCTTCTGAAATTCTGTTGTTTTCGATCAGGTACTGCAAAATCTCAACCTTGCTGATGTCATTAAAAGGGTGATTGACATGATTCAATAAGGAACCGATAAATTGAACCTTTCTCGAATTTTTAAGAAGAAGGGAGTCAGGAGATAGCACGCTGATACCCTTTTGTATCAGGTGTTCCGCAATGATGCTTCCCGTTTTGTTGGTACGACAAAGAATGGCAATGTCTTTTAACTGATACCGGTCAGCTTGGGATTGAAGAATGATCGTATGAATTTGTTCCAGGATCAACTGTGCTAAGTCTCCGTTTTCCGACTCTTGAATAAAATTAAGCGAGATAAAGCCACCCGTATTCGTTTGGTCTGCGAGTTGCTCGAGATTTTTATAGATGTTTTTATACTTTTCGTCCAGTTTGTTTGCTAAAGTAGCAAACAGAGAATTATTAAATTCAATAATCTCCTTTTTGCTCCGGAAGTTCCTGTTAAGTTGTTTTTCATTAAAATTGCGCTTCAGGGTTTGTTCACGATCCCTGACAAATTCATTTTTTTCTTTTAGAAAAACGTTTGGTAGCTGGGAGAATTGTTCTACTTCTCCGCCTCTCCAGCGGTAAATAGCTTGTTTCCCATCACCCACCAGCATGCTGGAATGGCCTTCCGCTAAGGAGTTTTCAATTAAAGGCAGTAAATTTTGCCATTGCATAACGGAAGTGTCCTGAAATTCATCGATTAAATAATGATTGTATTTTTCTCCAATACGTTCATAAATAAAAGGAACCGGCTGAGAAAGAGCTATCCTCGAGATCAGTTTGTTGAATTCCGAAATGTGTAAAATGTTATTTTGTCTTTTTAGTTCTTCCAGTAATTTTTCAATTTCATTCAGCACTGCCAGGGAATAGATATTTTTATTGATGAGTTTAAAGAGGCAATACAAGGCCTGTTGTTTTTCTGTAATCAGTTGAATAGCATGAAAGGCTTCAGAAAGCTTTCCTGAGATCTTTTCGATGTTAGCCTGATCTGCAGCGGAAGTTTTATCCGTAAACCATTTGTTTTCAGTAATGGTTTTTTTGATGTAGGAATTCGGTTCTAACTTGTCAAAATTGGCTGCCGAAAGGTTCGAAAACCATGCACTGATCCCAGTTCTGCCGTAATAGAAGGCGGTATGTTCCAGTCCTTGTTCTATAATTAGTCGCATGGCTTCTGAAGCAATGTTTTGAATGCTGCTTTCGAATTGCCGGATACTTTCGTTCAGGACCTTACGGATGCTCAGGAAATCGGTCGTGCTTAGGTTTTTCAGACGTTCGAGGTGAATAATCCCATCTTCGGTTAAAAGATTCTTCGCGAATTCAAAAAGGTCTTTTTCGATATGCCAGCTTTTCTCTTCTTCTGCTTTAGATTCGGTAAACTCCACGAGTGCGCGGGTAAGGTGTTCATCAACACCCGCTTTTGAAATGAGCAACTCGATTACCTCTTTTAACAATTTATTACTGTCCATCTCGATTTCGAAATTAACAGGCAGCCGGAGGTCGTAGGCAAATGTGCGTACAATGCGGTGAACAAAGCTATCGATCGTTCCAATGGCAAAGTCAGCATAATTATGCAAAATAGCTTGTAATATTCCTTTCGCACGAATTCTTACCGTGTTTTCGTCCAGCCCTGTTTCATCCCGTAGTATTTTAAGGATAACAGGGTTATTTCCAGGTTCAGAAAGGTCCTTCAGCGCACTGATAATCCGTTCTTTCATTTCAGCCGCAGCCTTATTGGTAAAAGTAATGGCTAAAATGTGACGGTATTTTTCCGGAGGTTTTTGCTCATCCGCCAGGGCGAGCTTAAGGTATTCCTTTACCAGGGTGAATGTTTTGCCTGATCCTGCGGAAGATTTATAGACGGTGAAGTTCATTTAGCCGAATATAAAAAGAAATACATTATTAATGTGTTTCTGATATAAGGCGATCAATCAAAGCAGTAAGATTTTTTTTTCGCAGCGTATCGGGAAAGTTTTTTGCGATTCTCAACCTGGCGCCTTGAGCAAGAGTAGCTTTGTCGCAGATCAGTGCTTTCCGGATTAAAGCAGTTAATTCATTTTTATCCCGATGGTTTAAAATAAATCCTCCATCATTAATAATGAATGGCATCGCACCTACATTGCTCACGATTGGTATGCATTCACAGAGCATCGCTTCTGATAAGGCATTTGGAAACCCTTCGGACATGGATAACTGAAGGTAAAATTCCGACTCACTGTATGTGTCACGAATTTCATCGTTAGTACTAAAAGGGATTTTTACAATATTACCGGTGGTTTCGCCTAAATTATAATCTGGAGGGATGCCTATAAGGCGAAATTCGCATTCCGGAAATAAAGGAGCTATTTCAAGTATCAGATCAATTCCCTTTAGGGGAATAGTAAAGGACATTTTAATTCTCCCCACCACTGTAGTGAAAACGTTCTTTTTCTTTTCTTTGTTTTTTTTCCAGAAGGAACTGTCATAGCCATTGTAAATGGTCGTATACGGTGTTTTTAATTGAGGACAGAAATATAGAATCCCTTGTTTTGGATAGTCATCTTTTTGGTAGGTATAGTTATTCAGCATCAGGCTCTCGTGGACTGGTGAAATGTGGGAGCAAAGCGAATACGACCATTTGGTAAAAAGACCTAAAAAATATTTTCGAAAATTGCCATAATTTATGGACGGAAGGGCAACACAATCGGTACCTCCGGTAATTATTAAACAAGGTTTGTTGAACACCTTTCCAATCAAAGCCGGCAAAAAAGAATGGTAACCTCCGAACTGACATATGTAAATCTTTGCACTTGAAAAATTTCTAAGAATGAAAGCTAATTCTTTCATTACCCAGATGAGGGATAGTTGTTTTTTAGGTGGACTAAAAGAAAAGGGAAGTACTGAAAACTTTTCTGATAAAAATCCCAGGTCTTTATTAATAAATGTAGAGGGGAGGGCATAAAAGTACAGAACCTTTGTCATTTATGTTTTTTTAAACAAAAGCGGTATAGAATGAAGTTCATTTTTGAATGCGATAAGTATCAACAGGCTAGCGAACAGAAATTGTAGTATACCCGGCATAATAGAATTGGAGTAACCGGGAAACTGATAAATAACGATAACTCCTGTTACATAGAGTATAGGTAGAAAGATCATTTTGAAGAGATTGAATTTGAATGCAAATAATTTTCTGCTGCTTTGCCATAGGAGAAGAACTTGTATAGGTTTAACCAATACGCTGCTCCAGACAGCCCCCCAAATGCCAAAATATTTTATCAGAACTATCCCGCAAACGATTTGAAAAATGGCGGAAATAAAAAGCATTCGTGGCAACGTATTCGTTTTTTTGAAGTAATAAATGGGATTGATAAATATGTTGTAAAGTCCCCTGAATGCAAAACCAGCACACAAGTAAGGTAAGTAAGTGAAAGAGGAATAATAGTCTGTTTTTTTTACAAATAATGGAACAAACAAGGGCAGGAGCAAGATACTTAAAGAAATCAACAAGATCGTAACCAGCGTGTAGAGATGGTGATATTTGTTCTCCTCCGGAGTGCTTTTAACTAAGCTACGGTCTTTCCATAAGTGATATATTTTAGGATTAATTGCACTAGTCAGCCCATTTTGACTAAACTCTATAAGAAGAGTGCATTGCATAGCAAATGCAAATACCCCTACGTTTTCTGTGCCTTTAAGTATATAATTGAATATATAGGCAATAATCCACGATAACAGGCCAAATGCCAGTATTGGAGTACAAAATTTTTGCAAACCCGATAATTTGGTTCTGTCAAAACCAATACCATATTCCCTTATATAAAATGAAAGTGAAAGCAGAAAGATGACCAATCCGGATAATAATCGTCCCCACATAGGACCTATCAAAGTATGCGGATATAAATCAAGTAATATCCAGGAAAGTAAGACCGTGGCGATAAAATTAACAAGATTAAACAAAAAGAACTTTAATGGTTTTTGAAGATAGATAAGCAGAGTTGTATATGTTTTAAATAGAACATTAAAAAAGGCAGTAGCCACACTCATAAAACAATAGGGGAAAAAGGAGATTCCTTTGTCTTTAAAAATATATCCAAGTAATAAATTGCCGGTTAAGGCCATAAGTACAATACTTGTGGCGCCAATAAATAGCAAGAAAATAGCCATTGTACTGATAAATCTTTTCAACTGTAGTGGGTTGTCGTTGAAGTTGAAATAATGTATAGCTATGTAATTATCGATTCCATAGTTGATGACTATCTGCATGAAAAGGGTAAAGGAAATCAAAATTGCCAAGGTTCCATAATCACCAATGCTGAGATTTTGAGTATAAGGAAAGAGTAGTACCAATCCAGACAGAGTGGGGAATAGGCTTCCCAAGGTGTAAAGAAAAGTGGAAGTGAAAAAAAATTTCAGCATAATATCATCGTCCAACATTTTTCTTTAATACACTTCCGTAAAAAGAAAGATAGTTGTTAACGCAGTTTGACATTTCAAATTTTTGTGCAGCTAACAAGCTTAATTTTTTATGGCTCTGATATAGCTCCGCATCCTGAAGATAAATGTTCATGGCATTATTTAAATCGGTTACTGAAGCTCGACCAGAACTATCAAAAGGGATAATAAATCCTGCCTGCTTTTCTTCATACGCTATCATTTTCCTGATATCACCCATATTTGTTGAAATTACAGGTAATCCACATGTCAGGTATTCTGAGACTGAATTTGGAAGACTCTCTGGAGGATAAAAGGTAGGTAGTAGACCAACATTTGCATAAAGCAAAAAGTCTATAGGATTGGAGCCGTATCCATGAAATATGATATTTTTACTTTTTACTTCTGTTTTTAGTTCTTCAATATAAGGCCCATCTCCAACTAAAACAAAATAAGCATTTTTACATACGAGTAATTCAAAAGCACGAATAGCTTCCCGCCATCCTTTTGTTTCGGTGGGGCGTGCAACCATAATAAAAACAAAAGCGTCTTCTGGTATCTTCCATTCCGTCCTATAATTCTTGTCGGATAGTTTAGTTAATTTCATCCCATTATATATTTTTACTATAGGTGCACTATTTTTTATCTCGGAAGAAAACTTATCCATAAAAATTAGATTCTTATCAGCAGTATATATAATGCCATTGGCTTTGGAAAGAGTCTTTATTCTACGTCGAATGTGTTTGTGGTTTATACCTTCATAACTTCCATGTAAGGTAATGATATGAACGACCTTTTTAAGAAAATGGGACACTAAGGTATCTGCGGCAATTAAATGGGTATTTACAATTTCGATTTTTTTTTCTGTAACAATTTTTTCAAGTTGCTTACCTCGAAAAAATAAGAAAATAACATAAAGCAATTTACTGATCAAAGAAGATTTTACCCAAAGTCTATTGAAAAAGTTAATAAAAGGGGGTGAAAATTTTATTAATTGAACTCCTTCAAGCAGTTCTCTGTTTTTTAAAGAGATATCAATACCGGTTAGAGGATAAGCTAAATCATAAACATAGGTTTCGTTTTTAGCTGAAAGCTCTTTTGCTAAACGAAGGGCAAAAATTTCCGCACCTCCGGTCGCTAAGTTTGGTAAAACAATTAAAATTCTCATGCAATAAAGGTAAACGATTGATACGATCAATTAAAATGTCACCGAAAGCCCTATGTCATTGCAATACCTGTATATAATAAAATTAATGCAAAATAAATTAATCCTTGTGTGTTATTATATTTACTTTTTTATAAAATAATTTACTGAATCCCCTTTTAGGGCGATTCATAATCATTTTTATTAGTGGTCTGACGAACAATATTAATTTCTTTGGAATTATTTTTTTGATCCGGTATTCTCTTTTATTATACTTACTTCCCTTCCACATCGTAACGTAATCACTTTGTTGAGGATTGGATAAAAATATAGGCAAATCACTTATTCGTTTAGATATTACAAAAAGATAAGTATAATTATTATTAATCAACATAACTCTTTGTGCAATAGATTCAGGGTCGGCAACTTCATAGAATACAGGGTTGCGTTTAATTTCAAAAATTAGCATTTTCTCTACTTGAAATCCATTACCAGGCGAGAATATCCTGTAAAATAACTCAGGCGTAAACTGATAAAAGCCATGCCCCATTAAATTATTAACGGGAGTTATTCCAATAAAATGGCCTCCGACTTTAATCATCGACATGCAGTTCTTAATCGCGGTAGGGAAATTGAATATGTGTTCCAATGAACCTCCATCAATGACAAGCGAATATTTTTTTTCTAAATTGGAAGGAAGTATATTGTTTAAATCGTGAATAAAACTTGCTCCTTCATAATCAGAAAAATCAAGACTATCCGTAATTGTTGCGCCAAATAACTTCAGTAAGGACTCTGCGTATCCTTCATTTGCATTTATAATGGAATCTAAAGTATTATCAGAAAAAGGCACATTAAATTCTTGCAGTATTTTTTTTAAAACAGTCTTTTTCAAGAGCAGCTTTTGCCGCCCAATAGTAATAACACTATCAAAGGAAACCTTGTGTTTCTTGGCGTAGAGAAGTAACCTAACAGAACTCTTGTCGAACCCCATTTTTGTTTATCATATTTATATATCCGTAATTCTCCTTTTACACTTCTATGATGCTTTATAATAGAAATGGTGGAAATTTTTTAGCAAAATGAAAAATACGCAAATATTTCGATACCTTCGTTAGTAACGAACAAAAATTCAAACTCACACACATGAAAAAGTTGAAATTAATTGCTTTCCTGTTTGTAGGATTTTTAAATATGGCTTATGGTCAGGACGTAAATGAGTGTAATAAAATTATTTTTACAGATAGTTTTTCAGAAACGACAGGTTGGACGAGCGTTGGTTCTGAAGTATCTATCAATACAGGAAAATGTCATTTTACAAATGCATATGATGGAGCTTATGATAAGGTATATAAAAGTCTGGGAACTACTCTTTCCAATACTTATTTTAAGTCGGAGTTTAGGTTTTCTATAACAAGTCCTAATACAACAGGTAATGGAGTAGGAGCGGATCTTATCGTTTTAACTGCTGGAAACCTTGACTGGTCTAATTACGATGCCTCAATGAGTTATCAGGTGACGGATCAGGATGGAATTGAAGTGGGCCTAATATCCCCTGTGAACACGGATAACAATATTAATGATTGGGTGTTTTTCATCAACGGCAAAAAAGGTACAGTGGTATCCACTTCGCCTACAAGTATCCCAGCTAGCTCAGCAATAAGTAACTATTATATTCGACTTGAAAGAACGTCCAAAGGAATGACACGATTAAGTATTTTCACAGATTCGACTTACATAACCTCACTGGCCGGTTCTCCTATTACATTTGCAATAGATTCTACAATTGCCGGATTAAATACGGTTCAGCATGGTACTGCTACGGCAGGTTCTTCGACAAGGAGTCTTAATGCAACAATTGATAATGATGCTATTTGTGATAATAGCGCGCCCCCTGTTTCGAAATGCAAGGAGGTTATTTTTACAGATAGTTTTTCAGAAACGACAGGTTGGACGAGCGTTGGTTCTGAAGTATCTATCAATACAGGAAAATGTCATTTTACAAATGCATATGATGGAGCTTATGATAAGGTATATAAAAGTCTGGGAACTACTCTTTCCAATACTTATTTTAAGTCGGAGTTTAGGTTTTCTATAACAAGTCCTAATACAACAGGTAATGGAGTAGGAGCGGATCTTATCGTTTTAACTGCTGGAAACCTTGACTGGTCTAATTACGATGCCTCAATGAGTTATCAGGTGACGGATCAGGATGGAATTGAAGTGGGCCTAATATCCCCTGTGAACACGGATAACAATATTAATGATTGGGTGTTTTTCATCAACGGCAAAAAAGGTACAGTGGTATCCACTTCGCCTACAAGTATCCCAGCTAGCTCAGCAATAAGTAACTATTATATTCGACTTGAAAGAACGTCCAAAGGAATGACACGATTAAGTATTTTCACAGATTCGACTTACATAACCTCACTGGCCGGTTCTCCTATTACATTTGCAATAGATTCTACAATTGCCGGATTAAATACGGTTCAGCATGGTACTGCTACGGCAGGTTCT
>JABDFG010000001.1:0-25358 GCA_013286655.1 Bacteroidota bacterium | reverse complement strand
TAACCTCACTGGCCGGTTCTCCTATTACATTTGCAATAGATTCTACAATTGCCGGATTAAATACGGTTCAGCATGGTACTGCTACGGCAGGTTCTCCGACAAGGAGTCTTAATGCAACAATTGATAATGATGCTATTTGTGATGATGGAAACAGTTTATCTGAAATAAATGAATATACGGACTTAATGTCCTATAGACTATATCCCAATCCTACTAGTGGGAGTTTTGTTGTTGAAGCCAATTCTTCTCAAAAACAGGTATTGCAGATTTTTGATATGACTGGTAGATTATTATTAAACCAAGTCATACTGAATGTAAAGAGTATAATTGATGTGAGTAATTTATTAGCAGGTATCTATAATGTATGTATTATAAGCGATCAAGGATTTTCGAACAAAAGATTGGTTATCGTTAAATGAATAAGATCTCGTAGCGAATAAATCCACATTTTAATTTTGGTGACTGTGGCTTTGTTTATGCCAAATAAAAAAGGGATGAAATTTTTACTTCACCCCTTTTTTAATATTCTTATCTCCTAATCCTGCGAAGGTAATATTTGCTTTACTTCATTATAATGATTCCAATTTGTACCTGGGTACTTTTTCATGCCCGAAGCAGTTGTACAGATAACTTTAAACTGAATGGAAGAAATACTATAGAATGCGTTCATATCCTGAGCTCCAGCGCCACCGTTGTTATATGCCCAATACACAACCAGCTTACCCATAACATAATTGTATCCAACATGATAGCCAGTTGACAAAAAGGATGTTTGAGTTGGTAAGTCATTCCATACTCCACCTGCGTCAATGCTGTAAAACACAGAAACATTGCCGGAATCTTGAATTGCCGTAGTTAAATCAGGGTCCATTAAGTTACAGTAGTAGTAATTTGTACTGGGGGTCCAGCTTGATACTGTAAATATGGTTGTTTTAACGTTGGCGTTTCCACTGGTACCGTTGGTTCCGTTAATGCCGTTAGTTCCGGACGCACCTGTTGGACCAGTAGCCCCATCTTTAGAACACGAAAAAAACAATAAAGAAAATCCGAAAAATAATGCTGAAATTTTAAATGGTTTCATTTTTATGATCGATTGGTTAGTTTTTACTTCGAAATAATGACCTTCTGAACTTTAGTTCCTGAGTTTCCTTGCAGAACAAGGCTATAGATGCCAGAGCTTATTGATCCAGTGATGTCAAGGGTTAGAAGTCTATTTCCATGAGCTATTATTTTGGAATAAACTAGCTCACCAACCGTATTATAAATACGTAGGGTAATATCTTCATTTACTGCCGAATCCAAATCTACGGATAATTGTCCGTTGGAAGGATTTGGATAGATCGATAATGAAATATTCTGCAGGGTACTTAAAATGCCCGTCGTTGTGAAACTAAGAATATTGGAGGTAGCGGAACATCCATCCGTACCCATAACCGTAACGGAATAGAAACCATCCGCAGTTGGGGTATAAAACTGATTGGTCGCCTCAACTATCGGATTGCCATTGAAATTCCATTGGTTTCCTTTTGACACTGAAGAAGCGAGAAGGTTTCCGTTTTGTTCTATTATTGGGGTAACAGGTAATAAGTTAACTGTAATTACCTGGGTTGCTGAAGCATAACAACCATTGTTTCCAGTTACCGTTAATGTATATGTGGAATTGTTGAGAGGGGAAACCACAATGGAGTCGGAAGATTGTTTCGTAGACCAGGCATAAGTTCCTTTACCAGAACCGTGTAACGTTGCAGTAGAACCTGAACAAATGGAATTAGTTAAAGTGCTGATTCCAGCGGATGGAGCAGGAAGGACTGTAACAGAAAAAATTTCCGAAGTAGCCGAACAACCTTGTGGGGATGTGACGATAACTGAATAGAATCCAGATGTTGCAGGGAAAACATTTTGTGTGGTATCTCCTGAAATACGAGATCCGTTCAGATACCATTGATTCTTTTGGACATAATTGGACTTCAAGCTACCAATATTTTGACAAAATGTAGTGCTGGTATCATTGTTCGTTATTACGGGAGAAGGAGGGGTTATAACTGTAATGTAATTAGTAGAAGTGACAGAATCAGTTCCCAGAGAATCTGTTATAACTAATTTAACCGTGTATTTTCCAGGAGTTGTATATGTAACTGTTGGATTTTGAACTTTGGAAGTGGAAGGCGAACCTCCGGAGAAAGACCAGTTCCAGGTCTTTGCTTTGCCCGTATATTGACCATTAAATTGAGTGGAATCGCCGGGACATAAACTGGAAGAGGAAGAGGTAAAGCTAACAATGGAAAGCCGTAATTGCCAAAAATCATTTAAGCAACCCGTCACTGGATATTGAGTAGCTCCGGTGCCTATGTACCCGGAATTGCCAATAGTAAAAGATGAGGCGTCGAAACGTCCTGTTCCTGTAAAATCAGGCAAGCTGGTCCATTGATAAGTTGTCGTATCCATTTTCCAGAAGTCCACCAAGTCATAGCCGCTGGGTTCCTCATACCCTCCTCCATATATAGGTATACCCTTAATAACAAAAACACTTTCCCGATACCTTCCAGAACCCGGGATTGTTCCAAGAGATATCCATGAGTCATTAATCGCATTATATTTCCAAAGATCATGTGGATAAGAATTTGTAGATCCATTGTTATAGAGGCCTCCTTCGACATATCCAATACCTCCTGAAGTAAATCCGACACCACCCGACCTATAGGCCAATCCTGCAGGTACATTATTTTTTTGTGACCAGGAATCATTAACGGCATCGTATTCCCAAACATCACTTAGGTATGGAGGTCCGCCGGTTGAACCGGCAATTACATAAGCTTTGCTCCCGAGGACAAAACAGTCAGCACCATAACGTGTACCTGCAGCCGAAGGCATGCTTGCTTTTTGTGACCAATTACCCGAAAGAGTATCGTAACACCATAACTCATTGCTAAGCCCACTAAAAACAGTTACTCCAAGTGACCCTGTGCCCACATATGCTTTTCCGCCTATAACAAAGGAAATAGTTCCTAGTTTCCCATCTCCTGGAAAATCATTGATCTTTGTCCAGGAATCATTGGAACGATTATATTTCCAAAAATCTGACAGCGTATTGCCGTAGGCTCCGCCGATTCCTATATAACCATTATTGCCTATGGCAAACCCGGTTCCATCATATCGGTGAACCGTGTCCACATTATGTCTTTGGTTCCACTGGGGTTGTGCTTTCGTAAATGTTACCAATAAAGTAAATGTCAGGATTGATAAAAGTGTTCTCATGAGTAGTTGTTTTAACATTTATAAGCTTGTAAGCTATATTTCACATGGCTAAAATAGTAATAAAATGAATACCAGCCGATTGTGAACGTCTTAATTTTATTCCAGGCGTCTTTTTCTTGAAAATTCTTCGAAGAGATTCATTCCATCCCAGATATAGTGGAATGATAAGGCCAGGCCCACAGGTACGATACGGTCAATACGTCTACCCAAGAGTAATTTATCAAGCTGACTCAATTCGTCCTGGTTAATGCCAAAATAACTGAGTGTTTGAACCGCCTGGAAAGAATCATGAAGTATATCTGCTATGCTTTGTATGTGTTTCACATAAAAATATCCTCCCCCACAAGAATCCCCAAAGGTTTGTTTCAGAGGAAGCTCAACAAAATAGGCGCTATTATTAGCATGTTTAACTTCCTGAACTTCCTTTACTATAACATCATTCACCAGCGTATTCAGTTTTAGAGTGGAGAGTGCCCCTGCTTGCTCCCGGTATTTTAGTTGGGTAATCTCCGTCACCTGATTATAAAACAATTCAATAAAACTATCCTTTTCTTCAACATCTCCTAACACATAGATCAATTTCGGAGAAGAACAGCCCATTTGATCAAAAACATACGCGTCATTGAAAAATTTTCCAACTAATTCTTGTTGCTGTTCCATGCTGAGTTGAAAATAAGCGGAAGCCTTAAAAACAGCGTAAGATATGCGATTAGGGAAAACAATATCTTTGGAATAGACGTTTGATGGAATACTTTTAAAGTAATGGACGGTTTTGTCTCCGCCCCAGATAACCCTGCAATTGGCATGTTCCGAAAAGTACTTGTTTATCCCTTCCTCATGTCCATATGTAACAATACGAATGTATTCTGAAAATAGCCCATATTCAGTCATGGCTATCGTCTGATTGATGTTGTTAATTATAAAATCAACAGTTGCTGTTGAACGAGAGGAAAGCCGGATAATATTCCGGTTGCCCATTAATAAGGAGATACACAGTGAGTATAGGAAAATGGTATCCACATTAGAAGGAGCAACATGAAACACCAAACCTAAGGGGTTCACTGAGAACCGGGCGTTTTGAAGGATGTGTTGGTTCTCCTCTTTAAAGCGGCTAATATTTGCTTTTCTAAGCCAGAATCCAAGTGAAACGATTTCCGGATTCCGGTTAAATGCTTTGTTATTTAATAGTTTAACAGAAAGGGTATTCAAAAAACTCAGAGTATGTTCATCAAAAGGAGTAAGTGTATAATTGAAATCATGTTGTATAAGGTCTGAAAGGGCTATACTTCGCTCAGAAGGGGAATATTGTTGAATCTGTTTTTCCATTTCAATTCGTATAAGCAAAGGTATCGCTGCAGCCACGGAGTTCCGCTTTTTGCATGCGCCCGGATATTGTAAAATATTTTCCTTTGCGGCCACACAGACAATCATCTTCGCCGTGTATCGTGCCGAGATCTTCCGTCAGAAGTGAAAGTCCGGGATAGCTTTGAGGAAGAATACTGAGAACTTGTAGAATGCCCTCCTGCAGATTTTTTACCGGGCTAAAGTCATAAGGGGAACGGACAATTACATCTGCAAAATTGGGAGTGTGTAAATAACCTTGTTCACATTCAATAAACACCGAGCCAACCTGTTCCACCATTCCATAGAAATTAAATACGCGGCTAAGCCCGAACTTGTCCCGCATTTTTTGTTTGAACGTTTTATTGTCAACCGATTTCTCCATCAGCTTTTTCCAGCCTCCGCTGTGTATCAATGTCGCATTGGACAGATCTGCTTGTATGGTTTGCTCGTATAAATATTGCCAAACCATAAAGGTAAAGCCAAATAAAAGTAAAGGCTGTGTCTTGTGTTTTTTCAGGAAATCGTCCAGGCCACTTTCGTTCAACTGCATATTTTCATCCAGCAGGTAAAAATGTGATTTTCCGAAAACGGACATACCCAAAACACCTGCCCCCCTTGCAGAAAAAGAATTGCGGTCTTTTATGAGACCAACGGTGTCAATAATGAGCATTGGCATACGTTCTTTGCCAAGCGTATATTGCATAATGTTCGATAATGCTTTCGTTTGAAGGAGTGCAGTTTGTTTATCCAGGTATATACGGCTGGGAATGCTCCCCGTAGTGCCACTTGAAGTCAGTATTTTGAATAGTTCGTTTTCAGGTATGCTTTTCAGGTCATGGTTCTTAAAGACAGAAACCGGCAGATAAGGAAGATCGTATATTGTTTGAACAGGCTGGGTAAAAAGATTTTTGCAAATTTTAGCATACTCCTTCGAATTTGTTAAATGCTTGGAATGAAGTGACCGTAAATGCTCAAAAAGAAGGTTCTGCTTGACTTCTTTGTCAAGGGAGAATTGTTTGTATTTGAAAAAATCTTCAGCCTCCATAAGTCCGTATGACTGCCTGGTAATTTACCTTGTGATTTTGAGTAAGCGGAATCACCGCTAAATATACATATTTGATGGCTGAAATATGAGTTTTGTATTTATCTGAAACGTAATTTCTTACCTGATCGGACATCACTTCCGCTTTGTCTGAAAAAATCAGGAGTGTTTTATCCTGGATTCCGCAACAACCAATAAAACCATTGTATTCCTTCGTAAGGTACTGTTCAATTTCATCCAAACTTATCCTGTTGCCGAAAAGCTTTATAAATCGTTTCAGGCGCCCTGTAATGTAATAAAAGCCATCTATATCCACTTCTGCAAGGTCGCCGGTATGCAGTTTAGCTAAGGGGCTACAATGCTCCAGGTCTTCAACAGATTGGGCGTACCCCGAACCAACATTAGGGCCGGTATACATTAATTCTTTGTTGGAGGGGTCGATTGAAAATTTCCCATTTTTAATGGGAAGGCCGATGGACGTCGTTTTGTCGCTCAACTTATCGGGAGGCAAATAGGACATGCGCGCAGTAGCCTCGGTTTGACCATACATTACATAAAATTGTGCACCTTGTTGCCGGGTATATTCTGCAAAAAGCAGAAGGGTTTGTTCCTCTAATTTTCCTCCGGCCTGGGTCATGTATTTTAGTTGCAGGTCAGTCATTTTTAAGAAGCCCAGGCGAATGAGCATTTCGTAAGTATAGGGTACACCTGCAAGATTGTTAATCGCATATTCTTTGAAAACATTCCAAAAGCTACGGGACAGGACCGTGTCGTTACTACAGATTATTTTTCCTCCTCGGACGATGTTTGTCAGCAGCACCGACAGACCATAAGAATAGTGTATGGGTAAATTGAGGATCGTATTATCAAAATGGTCGATTGGCAAATAATCAATAATTGATTCGGTATTGTTGATGAAGTTGGAATCCGAAAGTTTTACAAATTTAGGTGAACCGGTTGTTCCGGAAGTAGAAAGCAGTATTTTGAGGTCTTCGTGAAGCGGACGTACAGACTTCTTTGTATAAAACAGTTTAAAGGTATTTTGTTCATATACTATCGTTGAGCCTGGTATTGCATTCCGGGCATTGTCAAAAATATAATCAGGAAGATAGATTGATTCCAGCTGTTTTTTGAGATCCTCCTGGAGTCCGTTTCCGAGCAGGCAGAGCAGATGCTTGCTTTTTACAAAGGATAGTAAGATTTTGACAGAAACAAGGGAGTTATCGAGGTAAAGAAAAACCAATTTTTTTTCAGCGTCCTCTATAAAAGGAAAGGGGACGATTAGTTTATTCCATCGAATACTCTCTTTGGTATCTGCATCAATAAACAGAAGATCAGGATTCGCGGTTTTGTTTAAATAATCAAACAGGGCTGACATGGTAAAAGATCAGATTATCATTCCACCATCCACTCCAATTACCTGCCCGGTAACATATTCCGAAAGGTCGGATGCGAGGAATAGGGCTACATTAGCAATATCTTCAGGTTTGCCAATTCTTTTCATGCCAATATTCTGGAGATTTTTATCATAGAATGGTTTACTCATATTCCTGGTCATGTCCGTGTCGATAAATCCGGGAGCGATAGCATTAACCCTGATTTGGAGAGAAGCAAGTTCCTTGCTTAATGATTTAGTAAATCCTATAACAGCCGCCTTGCTGGATCCATAAATACTTTGTCCAAGGTTGCCATTCGTGCCTATAATGGAGCTCAGGTTAATAATGGAGCCTTTACGTTTTTTTAAAAAACCCTTAAGCGCAAATTGAGACGCAAATATAGTGCCATTGACATTCGTACTGAAAATGTCTGCTATCAATTCAGGTTTAACCATCTGAAGGGTGCTGTCGGTCATAATACCTGCATTATTGACCAGGATATCCGCAACTATCTTTTTTTCATTCAGGTCAGCAAATAATTGTTTCAGGGTGTCAGGGTTTTTGACATCAGCCTCAAAAATATGGCAGTGAATGGAGTAAGATGATTCCAATTCACTTTTTACATCCTTCAGTGCAGCTATGTTCCTTGCGATTAATATAAGATCAGCGCCATTTTTTGCAAAAGTTTCTGCAATAGCTTTACCTATACCCCGTGATGCGCCGGTAATGATAGCTGTTTTACCTTCGAGCAATTTCATAGCTTGGTTAACTTATTTTCTGATTAATTTTTCCAGGGACTCTCCCGTATATATCGTGACATCCTCCTTCGCTAATTCCTCCATCCGATCAAATAATTCCTTTGCCTGTGCAGTAAAAAAACGAGTTCCCCCAATAGTCAGGTCTTTGGCTATATCTTTTGAAACATGCTTTTTTAAATAAGCAGGTTGGTTCCTGCTGGCAATATCTTTATGAGGAGCAAGCGATTCTATATCAAGCAATGTCCCATCCTTGGTTTTTACTTTAAAGGATAATACCTCAGAAGTGCGGGTCTGAAATGGAAAATTAGCAATAGAAACATCCTCTACACAATGTACCTGTGCCAGATAACGGGTGCCTATACCAATGCCTATGATTAATCCTTTCTTTTCTACCAGTTTAAAGAATGGACTTTTAACACCCATCGGATAAATATCCTCGTGATGGTTCTGTGTATACCACTCCGCATTCGGTCCAAATGCCACAACTGAGTTGAAAGGATGCAAGCTTCTATATGCATCTTTTCTTCTTCTTACCAGCTCTGGCAAAATTCCTAAATCGCTATTTGTTTTTTTTACATCAAAAATAAAATCCCTGGCGTATCCCTGGTAATCCTTTGTGTTTTTCCAACTGGGGAAGAGCAGCGTTCCGTTATTGCCAACTAACTCAGACAGGATATCAATAACTTCTGGGTACCTGAAACCAATGCTAATCTGGTTGATAGAACTATGCACGAAAACGTCCTGACCTTCTTTAACACGCAGTTCTTTTTTTAACAGTTCTTTAAATTCTTCCCGGGAAAACTGCTTTTGTCTCTTTTTTAAAATATAAAAATAACTCTGTCTTATTTTTTGATACAATGACGGAGGAATTTTATTTTTCAACCAGGAATTTATTGAATATAAAAATCTCATCGGACCTGATTTAATATTTTTGTTTTATAAACATCCGTAAATGTACTAAATTCAATAGTATCACCGTATTTCCTTCTGGCTTTGCTTACAAATTCTTTCATTAAAAGCCGGGAGTATGTGCCCATGTTTTTAGGATGGGAAACCGTGCTTAGAAGAATCTCATTTTCGGAAAAACGATTGATATTGGAATCGAGGATTTTCATTAAATCCCCTGAACTTAATGTGTAAAGATCAAAGCCCAGCATTCTTACGGAAAATACAAAACGCAGTTTATCCATTAAGTGCATTTTGCCCGAATGAATTGTTTTCCCGGTCGAAAACGCCCGCTGTTTATTATTAATTTTTCTTAACGCATGAATTATATTTGTCCATAATCCGGCTTTTATGGAGGCTATCGGTATCTCCAGAAGCCCTTCCTTGGAAGGGATATTCAATTTTCCATTGGGAGAGATAAACCAGTTACATTGTTCCGGCATATCTTTATAATCAACGGTTGAATAGTCACTTTTGAAAAACAATCCCCTGGGAATACTACTGTCTATATGAATTCCCTGTTGAATAAGAGCGGATACAATTAATTCGGTTGCTGGCTCTAAGTTAAAGCCTCCTGCACGGTAAGCGATACATTGATAATCATTTTTAGCAGGTAAGCAAATTTCTGTTAATTGCTGAATGCCTTTTTCTATGATTCCGGATATATTATTGGGGTATGCCTGGTCTTTAAAATCGGCGAGTTTAAATGAGTTGGAAGGATTGTAGTTCTTATTATGAAAAGAAGAGTCGATCCAGTGCGGATGAATGTGGAGTTGAACATCGTGGCCCGATTTCAGCGCTTTTTGTAACTGTGATTGATATAATTCGCAAAAAACAGTTTCGTTATTCCGTTTGAAGAAATCATTGCATAAAATATCTGTAAAGAGGCTTATTTTTACACCTATTTCATCTGCCAGGCTCAGAATTTCATTGGTGGGATCAATGATAGCTTCCTGGTAAGAGGTGGACGTACTCCCCAAAGGCAGTTCATGATCAAAAGCGAGTAAAATCTTGACTTTTTTCATGCTGGCTCTAAGTTAATCAATCAGAGCCATTAACAAAAACTTTATACTTTTGTAAAAAGTTAAACCATACGGAACAGATGACAAATACAGAAAAACTTTATACTGCTTTTGCGGAGGGATTGAACATTGATCGGAATAAAATTACGGATGATTTGGTTTACCGAAGTATTGCTCAGTGGGATTCTATTTCTCACATGGTTTTAATTTCTCAGATCGAGGAAGCATTTAATATTTCGTTTGAAACCGACGACGTGATTGATCTGAACTCTGTCGCCAAGGCGAAGGAAATTCTTGGCAAACACAGTATTATATTTTAATCCCCTAAAACGCCCTACTAACCCCAATCAACCACCTGAAAGCAAAAAAGTCGGGCTGATCCGCCGGAGTCCGATTTAAAAACAGGGGCATATCAAAACGTATCGTTAAGGGCTCAACTGTCTGAAGCGGACCAAACTTCTTAATGGTAAAGGCCGCACCAAGTCCTGCATCTACCCGGATTGGTGCAAATTCAAGATAGTTGGGGCTAGGGTCAATATTAATCAGGCCGGCATCCGCAAATAAGTAAGTACTCACTTTCAGCCAGTTGCGGAACCATTTGGGATGAATTTTAAACAGGTCATTAAATTCCAGCTCAGAATTAACGGCCGCTCCCGAAGTACCTTTATAACTCAACACCGTATTACCTTTAGCGTCTGTCACAGGTGCCAGGTACCCTGCGTAACCTCTTAAATTGAGTCCTCCTCCGTATTGGAAGTTGTTGGTCGTAGATCCAATAGCCGCAGCTGAAGGAGGAATAATGCCCTGGGACCTGGTGTATTTGTTGTCCATCATATCTTCCGGATTTGCTCCTGCCAGAAACAAGGAGGATTCGCTGGCCCAATTACTTCCCGTACCGTATTGAGCAAAAACGCGGGTATTAAGACTTAGCTTATCCAGGATCTTCGTTTTGTTTAATGCCGTTAAGGAAAGCGTTGCATAATCGTAAGCGCTCCCTATCGTGGAAGACTTCAAATTCAGATTAACGCTCCCTGTTCCTGCCAGGTAGGTATAACTATGATCAATTCCTGTATTCAGGGTGTTGTTGAATTTTCCAACACCCCATTCGTTTGGCAATAGCAGATAGTTCAGAGCATTTGAATCGGCTCTGTACATGGATTTGAAAAACAGGTATACTTTGTTGTGTCCGGAGATATCTTTCCGGTCGAAACCCAAAGTATAAGCGTTTAACCCGTCCAACAACTTTGCGGAAGCATAGACGGAAGAACCTTTCATGAATTTATCAGTCGCTGTCCGGTAATTGATTCTGAAATTCAGGTTATCATATTTATTGACATAAGCATTTGTGAGGTTTGTTTGAACCAAACCCGTATTGAGCCAGATGCTCGCATCAAAAATATGCCGGTAATTCAGATAATTGCCGCTTACGTTCCATCCGAGCTTTAATCCGTCGTATCCATTATACCATAGATCAGGCCTGTAAAATAACTCATAATTGGTCCAATCAGCAGAGTTGTAAACTTTTGAATCAAAAGCGGTTTTGACCGGAACGTTGAGGCTGTTGTTCAGCATATTGATATCTGCAAGTCTGTGGCTTGGGTCAATCATCACATCCTTTATCTTTCCAGGCACTTTGATTTTGGCCTCATACGTTGGTCTTACTTTATCCCAGCCTATCCAACGGGGAAGAACGGTTGCAGTGGTTTTTTTGACAAACCAGTTGTTCGGGATGTAATAGTTGTATTCAGCGGAATCAGTGATAACACGGAAGTCAATGGGCATTTGCATGCGGCCGATGCGTTCAAAGGTAATGGTGTATTCATCAGAGGGCTTTTCCTTTTGCAGGGACTTTACTTTATAATCAATCGTTTTAGCCGTTTCGAACCATTCGTCAAAGAACCAATTCAGGTCGACGTGTGTAAAGTTGATGACGGAATTTCTGAAATCCTCCATGTAAGGGTGGCAGATCTTCCATTGGCTTACATAATGTTGCATAGCCGAGAGAAAGAGACTATCGCCCAAAACATATTGAAGGTTGTACAACATAGTTGCTGTTTTAAAATAAACCTGTCCGTATCCTCCGCTACTCCGAATACCCCCGTTGAACCCATCAGAATGCGTATTTAAGGTCGTTTCAGAACCTTTCGAAGCATCCCAGATATAACCGTTGTATACTTGACTGTTACGGACTAAATCAGGGTGAAGGAATTTGGCGGTATACTTTGATTGCGGAGGAAGAGTCACTCGTACTTTGCCATCTATTCTTTCATAAGCCCAGTTTTCAATAAATTGAGTAAAGCCTTCATCCAACGCGGCACGGTAGGTTTCGTTGCTTCCAATCATACCAAAAAACCAGTTGTGACCTATTTCGTGGGCGAAAAGATCCCGGTAAGTCGGATCGGAACCTCCATCCAGTGTCAGCATAGGGTATTCCATGCCATCCTGGGCATCAGCGACCACCATTTTCGGATAGATGTACATTCCAAAATCCTGAGAATAGACCTGGATTACCTTTGCCGTATAAGAAGCCGCATTCTGCCAGCGGCTTGCATGAGGTTCCTGTACCAGTGAAATACATTTTATGCCATGCCACTCCGCTTCTCCGATCCGGTAGGTAGGATCGGCTGTTGAAGCAAAGTCATGAACATTTTCAGCATGGTATTTCCAGGTCTTGGTACTGCCGTCTGCGGGAATAATCTCAGAAGGCTTTTCTCCCCAGGGTTTGTCTTTGAAATTTTTAATATCCAGCTTATTCCGCAGAGCTTCCGGTAAAACTTCTTCTTTATTCTGCAAAACCCCTGTTCCTTCCACAACATAATTGTTCGGGTAAGTTAATGTTACATCGTAATTGCCATAATCCCCATAAAACTCATGGTCCATATGTTGCTCTGTATCCCAGCCAAATTTTCGGTCGTATACCGAAATACGGGGATACCAGTGCACCAGGTCATAGTGTTTATAGCCGAAGGCATTGAATAGTTTCATCCGGTTACGAATCGAGCCGTTATCGAAATAAGTCTTGAAATTTACTTTAAAGGTTATGCTTTGGTTGGTTTTTAAAGGTTCAGTCAGATAGACTTTCAGAACAGTATTGTCCAGTTCGGTTTTCAGTTCTTTACCGTTAATACTTATTGAAGAAACATGCGTACCTAATTCCTGTTCCTGGTATTTTCCATAATGAACGCCTATTTTATTGTTTTTGTAAAGGTCAGAGAGATAGGAGTTTTTAACCTGTGCATTGCTGTACAAATGGAAGTAAACAAAATTCAGTTCGTCCGGTGAGTTGTTAAAATACGTCAGTTCTTCATTTCCATCTACAATGTTTGTTTTGTCATCTATCGTGGCCTGAATGTTATAATAGACATCCTGCTGCCAGTATCCTTCAAACGGTTTACGGTTTTTCCAGTAATAGGGGTTCTGAAGACTTCTGAATGAATTTGCTTTATCGTTGCTTTCGTTTTGAGCTTTCGCTGGCTGCAGGAAATTTCCGAAAAATAAAATCAGAACAATGAATAAACGCAGGTGGTTTTTTAGCATAATTTGATTAATTCGTAGGACAATTGGCGCTAAAAATAAGAAATATTTTAAGAGCTCGTTTAGGGTTCCTTCCTTTTGGCTGAATAGATGCTTACATTCAGCTCAAAGCCCAAAAGCAGCACAATAGAATTAAAGTAAATCCAAAGAAGAACAATAATTAATGTGCCAATTGATCCATAGAGTTTATTATAATTACCGAAATGATTGACAAAGTAAGCAAAGGCCATCGACGTGAGTAAAGAAAGCACTGTGGCAAAGATCGAACCGGCGGAAAAAAACTTCCAACCGGTTTTGCTGGCCGGACCAAGGTAATAGTTGAACGAAATAACGATGAAAAACAACATAAAAAGAACCAGGAAACGCCCTATTTGTAGAGGATAATAAGAACCTACACCAAGTGGGAGCTTGCTTAAAATGACCTCACTGTAAATAATAAAGGTGATAGCGGCTAAAAGCAAAAGCGTTGTGATCAACACCAGTTGCAGAGAGACCAGACGTTGTTTGAAGATACTTCTGGTTTCCATTGCATGATAGCTGTTGTTAAATCCATCAATCATTGAATTAACACCATTGGTGGAAAAAAAGAGTGCGCTTAGGAATCCTACCGATAAAAGGCCTCCATGCTGATTTTTGATAATGTCGGTGATGGTTTCTTCCGATGCTTCAAAGGCGGCTTTCGGCATAACATCCCGTAAAAGATCGAACAATGTGTTTTGAAAATTAGCGATGGGAACATAAGGAATGAGGGTGAAGAGAAATATAATAGAAGGGAAAATAGCTAAAAAAAAATTAAAGGCGAGGGAAGAGGCCCTTGTTGTAATTGCTCCTTCATAAATACCTTTAAAAAAAAAGGTCGCTACATCATATAAGGGCAAACCCTCAAATCCCGGTAAACGTATTCGTTTGGATGTTACTTCAAGCCATCCCTTTATTTTACCTAGCCATTTGTACACTATTTTTTACAGGCTTTGAGGCTCAGATCGAGGCTTTTTATACTGTGTGTCAAGGCTCCGATAGAAATATAATCAACTCCACAACGTGCATAATTACGGATGTTTTTTTCGGTGATGCCTCCTGAAGCTTCTGTTTCGTATTTCCCCTTGATCAGGCGTACTGCTTTTTTTATATCCGAAATGGAAAAATTGTCCAGCATGATACGATCAATATTTCCAATAGTCATTATTTGTTTCACTTCAGCAAGATTCCGGGCTTCGATCTCGATTTTTAAACCGGAATATTTCCGGTGCTTTTTTCGATAGTTAATGGCTGCTTCTATAGCAGGAGAAATACCTCCCGCATAATCAATATGATTGTCTTTAATCAGGATCATATCGTAAAGACCGAAGCGGTGGTTGTTTCCACCGCCTATTTTTACGGCCCATTTTTCAAGAAACCGAATACCCGGAGTTGTTTTTCGGGTATCCATCACTTTTACATTTGTTCCTTTGCAAAGCTGAAGGAGTTGATCTGTTTTTGTTGCAATGCCGCTCATACGTTGCATGCAGTTCAAAATTAGACGTTCTGCTTTCAAAATAGACCGCGTAGGGCCATGCAGGGTGAAAATAACGTCCCCTGGTTTTATCCTGGCTCCGTCCTTTATCAAAAGACGAAGACGTAGCTTGGGATCTGTTTTTTTAGCGATCAGACTTGCCAGTTCCACTCCGGCAGCTATACCCTTTTCCTTTACAAGTAATTGGGCGGAGCCAATAGCTTTAGTTGGTATACAGGCAAGTGAGGTATGGTCCCCCTCACCTATGTCTTCAGCAAGGGCATTATTTATAAATGAATCAAGATCGTTCATGTTTTGTAAAAGTAGGCTATTCGTTTTCAGGCTCTATGCGAAATTGCTGTATTTTAAATTTATCAGCCGATTTTTTCAAAAGAAAATAAACTCTGAATTTACCATTGGAAGTCTCCAGCTTTCCAATTGCGAACTGCGAATCAGTTTTTGTGCTTTTATGATCAATATTAAATGATTTCACGGCATGTTTTGAAAAGAAATCTTTTACTATTAACTCGGCCTGAGCCTTGCTATAAACGTCTTCCTGCTGAAGTACCTTTAAATCGACATTGTCGGTAAAATAGGTGGAAATAGCTTTGCTGTTGCCTGCTTTGACAGCATTGACAATGTCATCCATGGCACCAGGAGCAGACAACAGGCTAAAGCTGAAAAGAAAGTATGCGATCAGTAATTTAAAATGCATGCTGCTGTAATTTTTTACATAAATCGCTCAATAATTGAGCCAAAAAAGCTGACAATTCAGGCAAAATTATGTTTTTTTGCAGAGGATAAAAAACAAATCTATATGAAGATTAAACTTGTTGTAGTTTCTAAGACAGATGCAGATTATCTAAAAGAGGGGATAAGGAGCTATGCAGATCGGTTGAAGCATTATGTGAATTTTGAATATGTTGAAATTCCTTCTGTGAAAAATTCAGGTAAATTAACGCAAACTGAATTGAAAAAGACAGAAGGTACGGCTTTGCTAAAACAAACTGAATCGTCTTCCGTATTAGTTGTTTTAGATGAATTAGGGAAAGAATATAATTCACCAGATTTTTCTAAATTTCTCCAACAGCAGATGAATTCTGGCACGAAGTCACTTGTTTTTATGATTGGAGGGGCTTTTGGGTTTTCGGAAGAAGTTTATAAGCGGGCCAATTTTAAGATAGCGCTTTCACAAATGACCTTTTCACATCAGATGGTAAGGTTGTTTTTTGTAGAGCAATTATACAGGGGGTTTACAATTATCAAGGGAGAGGGATATCATCATTGATAATGTACTCCTGAATTGCTTCCAATACAATTTAAACCCTCAATTATTGTATTGGCAATGCATAGTTAAGTAAGCCTCGAGGCCTGAAGGTGAAAAATTCAAATTAATAGGTAAACATAAAAGTTTATCCTTTATACTTTTGGCAGATGAATTTATAGGAGGTTGTTCATTCCAAAGAATATATACTGGAATATTTCTTTTTTTTAGGAATTGAAACAAATCATCTCGCACTTCCCTGCTGTTTACTATCAACGGAAAAAGCATTGGAGCATAATTATTATGTTTTAGTTCTATTGGATGAAACTTGCTTTTTACACTCCAGTTATACCAAACACGGTATATTTCAGATCTTTTAATCCGCAAATTCTCCAGATTAATCTTACTCAAGTATTCGTAATTCGACTTGTCAGTAAGCCAGTCCTCAATCAGGTAGCTGTCAAAATCAAAAGGTTTCCTTTTGTCTTGAATAAATTTTTTTAATGGAAGAAAAAAATCCAAACAACGAGAAATACTATCTTTAACAATTAATTTAGTAATATTCATAGGTTCAAGGGATTTTAGTTCAGGTTTGTAAAATCCATTCCTCAAATAAAGCAATGCGCCATTATTTAATGGTAACGATTTTCTTGGTGCTGAAATTCCAAGCCCACCAAATTCACCCAGTAATTTACCATTAGTTAGACCGCCATAACCATGAGAGTTATCTTCAATCAGAAACAAATTGTTTTCGGTGGAAAATTTAATAAATCTTTCAATATCCTGAGCAAGTCCAAAATAATGAACCATCATAATTGCGTTTACATCTTCGGACATGATTTTAGTTAACTCCGTCCAATCGGGTGAAAAATCTTCTTTAATAGAATAATAAACCAGCTTAATGTTAAGATCCAGAAATGGTTTAATAGCTTCCTTACAAATAAACGCAGGCATCAATACCTTTTTTCTGCCAATGTGAAAATTATTTGCGATTAATCCGTATTTTAATGCGGTTCTTCCATAAGCAAAATAATACGGGCTAGATTCTGATTGAAAAGGCTGTCTGAAAAAATAGTTAAAGTAATTTATCCGTTGATTCGGGAGATGATAACTCATTGGGTTGAAAATACTTATATTTATAATGGAAAACAAGCCATTTAAATGATCGGTCCCGGATTTTCGATTATAACAACTACCTACAATAAGGCCCATTTTATTTCAAAAGCAATTCGGTCAGTTTTAAGTCAAACTTTTGTCGATTTTGAAGGGAGCTAAGACATTCGCATGATGCTAAAATCCAAAATAAGTTACTTAACCCTTGAAGAGGGGGAAGAATTATATTCTGCTTTTGACGGCATTTATTTCCACCAGTACCAGGATCCACTTCGTAGTGTATTTGTACATCAACCCTGCTTCACTTGTAGTTTAAATGGAGAAGTAATCGCCTACGCTGTCTTGGAGCTTCATCGTTTTAGAAAAGCATCTATCTGGCTTGGGCCCATATTTAAATATGAAACCGACAAAGCCCAGGTATGGATCGAGTTTTTCAAACAGCTCCGAAAGTTCAGAATCAGCCACCTCACCCTTCAACCTGAAAAAAACGAAGTATTTGAAAGCACACTCAATTTTATTAAAAAAAGTAATGGACCCAGTTTGATACGGACACATTGGGGCATGTCAACTGCAATTAAAAAGCTACATGGAACTGAGGAAGAAATTTTCAATACATATAGTAAACATCACCAAAAAGAAGTTCAGAACGCAAGGAAGAAAGAAATTAAAATAAGGCCTGTTGAGAGCAAGGAAGATTTTGAAAAATTAGTTCAGCTTTTTCTTCTCATGTTTCAACAAAAGAAAATTCATCATTACCCTTCTGAACTTGCGAAACGTCTTCGGGGTGAATATGATTATATCAACTATTCGGGCAATGGTAAGGTAGTTTTGGCTGAAAAGGATGGAAACCTGGTCGGAGCAAGTGTCGAGCTATATGCTAAAAATTCATCCTTTTATGTTTTCGGTGCGACTGATAAAAACGTTAAATTTCCTGTAAGTTACAGTATACTTCATACCTCATTTATTTCTTTAGTTCAGAAAGAAATTATATATTTTGATTTCGGTGGATATCAACAAGATGAACCGGATGAGCAATTTGCAAAAGTCAGCAAATTCAAAGGTGGCTTTGGAGTAGATACCAGGAAATATCCGGAAAGATTGATTATAAACCCCGGAGGAATCAGTGGGAAGGTAATAGAAAACCTCTTGGTTGTCAGAAATATTATCCTAAAAGCATTGGGAAAGCATGTAAGCTAGGTGGAAGGTGTTTTCAAATGAACCCGTCTTTGTATTCATTTTTGGAACGACCATATAGTTTCAAAGCCAATTCCATTGATAAATGGAATTTTATACTGTTTCTCATCAATTGTAATTTTAGCACTCAGGTAAAAGGTTAAAAATAGCATCATTGATTTTTTGCCAGATGTTGTTCCCATTCCCAGGCTGTTTCCATCATAGAATAAATATCATGTTGAGGTTTCCAATGCAATAGTTTATGAGCTTTTGTGCTGTCGGAATAGATCGCTTCTACATCTCCGGCCCTTCGGGGAACTATTTTATAATTTAATTTCAGTTTGGCAATTTTTTCAAAAGCCTGAATGGCCTCCAATACGGATACTCCCTTTCCTGAACCAAGGTTGAATAAGGAGTAATTGGAGTCCTGCTTTTCTGCCAGGAGATATTTTAATGCTTTCACATGCGCATCTGCAATATCCGAAACATGGATATAATCACGTATGCAGCTTCCATCCCGGGTTTTGTAGTCATTTCCAAACACGCTCATTTCCTTTATTTTTCCTATGGCCGTTTGGGTAATAACCGGAACAAGGTTATTGGGACGATTTGTAGGAAGCTCGCCGTTCAGTCCTGAACTATGCGCACCTACAGGATTAAAATACCTCAGAGATAACGCTTTTATAGTTGAATGAACTTTCGCACAATCCTGTATTATACGCTCTCCAAGTAGCTTAGTATAGGCATACGGAGACTCAATAATACCTATGGGGGTATCTTCATTTACGGGTAATTGTCCCGCATTGCCATACACAGAGCAGGAAGATGAAAAGATGAAATTCGGGATATTATAATTCCGGATGCAATCGAGTATGTTGAGCAGAGAATTGATATTGTTCCGGTAATAAAGGACTGGTTTTTCGACTGATTCGGGGACAGATTTCAGCGCAGCAAAATGGATTACGCCCCTAATTTCCGCATTTTCATCAAATACTTTTTTTGTCAGGCCTAAGTCGCACAAATCAATATCGTAATGTTTGATTGAATCACCGGTTATCTGACAGATACGTTCGTATGTTTTCGGAGAGGAATTGTTGTAGTTGTCAACGGAGATGACCTCATAACCATTATGGAGCAATTCAATAATGGTGTGAGATCCGATATAGCCAGCGCCTCCGGTAAGGAGGATTTGAGTTTTAGGCATAGTAATGCTGCTTAGTGTAAATGATAAACCTGTCAAAAATAATCAAATAAAAGTTCAATCTGAGCCAATACGATAACCGGGTTATTTTGCCTTTCCGAACAGGTATTGAGACAAAGTCGGATGATACCATAATTTGCTTTTTGTGGGAGTAAATTCATTGGAGTAGTGTTCTGTTCCATTTTGAACAATGGCTTGAACAATTTCCGGAAGTTCTTTACATGCAAATGCGTATTGGAGGATGGGATAGGTGGTAAAATTATCCCTTTTGTCAGGTGTTATTCGCACTTGTTTAATAATGTTACCCGTATCAATTCCCTTATCGACATGGTGTATCGTTACTCCAAAGTTTTCCACGTCATTATTAAATAAGGCCCAGTACCCTCCATGCACGCCTCTATACTGAGGTGTTATTCCGACATGGATGTTTATTATCGGGCAAGTGATCTGTTCGATAATTTCCCGGGACAGAATCCGGGTGCCATTTAGCAGAATGATCTCCGGTTTTATTTTTTCAATCAGGTCAATAATTAGGACACTATTTACCGAGTTAATGGTTCGTATTTTCTTGTTTGGAATAGGGGAGGTATTCAGTTTATAAATATTTATTATTTCAGCGATCCTTTTGGCCGAAAAAATTTTCAAGAGAGGCGGAATTATCAATTGGAATGCCAGCTGGCCCAGTGTTAGGGTAAATCCAAGTTTTTTTAGCCGCCCTTTTAGTAAATGCTGAAAGCCGATTTTTCCCTCAATGATAACCTCCATATTTTGTGAGACTGACGTAAGTGCATTATAAACAATATTGGTGGGTACACCTTTTGTCGCGAGTAGCAGTATGCGATGATTTTTTTTAGCGTCCGGTAAACTCATGTGCTATATTCTGCATATTTAGACTTGCCATTTTACCTTCTTTATTAAGTTTTGCATAATGGATTAAAATTTCTTCAAGTTGGGTGAGATTCTCCGGTATAAACTTACCAAAGTTATGGGGATGCCACCATAAATGATAAATGCTTTTCTTCTCAGAAGCTTGCGTCATTTCACTTTTGATCCTGTTCAGTTTTAAACGTTCAAGTCCGAAAGGTCTATTATTAAATGGCTGCAAAAATCGGGACGCGGGAATATTTAGTAAAGAATCATCAGCATATATAATGGTCGAATCAATTGTGCAGATTTTGAAAAAAGTATCTAAATAGCGAAGACCTCTTTTAACATAGCTGTTATTGTTTTTAGTTGTACCCGATTGATAGATCCAGGGTTTAGGTAATCCGCGATAAGAGGTAATTCCATGTTTTCTTAAGATAGATTCGTAGTCTTTATTAACCTGATTTCTTGGAAAGACAATGCTTTTGAGCTGAATGCCCGATAGCTGGGCGATTTCAAGATTTTTAACCAGATCTTCCTCAAAGCTTTGACAGGTTTGCCCCTTTTCAAGACAATAAAAATGAGAAAATGTGTGGGATGCTATTTCCTGATTAGGAGTAGTGGATATTTGTTTAATCAGATCGGGTGCAAAATGAAGTTTTAAAAAGGAGTGTTCATTGTTTGCAATGAGGCGTTTAATGTAAGGATAGGGTGATAAATCTGGATGAGCGTACTTTGTTGTAGTTCTCGGAATGTTGGCAGCTATTTCATTAAAATTATTTAAAAACAAAAAACCGACGGTTGCCCAGGTGGCCTGGATATTATACTTTGTAAAAAGCATAAGTATTTCAGGTATTACCTGATGAACCCCCTCCAGATTCTTTCGATATTTTTTTGTCGTACTTACGTCCCGTACACCCCAAAAAAGCTCAAAATCAAGGGAAATGACAAAAGTTGATACCGGTATGGGAACTATATTCATTCGTTACACTAAAAAATAAGTAAATTAGAGCCTGTTTGAAATTTATCTCACAATTTGTTTACGCATCTTTTTGGCTGCAATTTCGTTAATTTTTTCGGCATAGTTAAGCTCACTATGCCTGCAAAATTTGCCTCATTTCGCTCAAAAATATACCATAAGCAATTTTATAATATAAATTTAAACAGGCTCTTAGAAAAAAATGTCAAATGGAGTTTATCGTAACATTCGTTTACATTCTATTATTTCTTTTTATTGCACGGTCAATCCAAACGACCAAGTTAAATAAAGGCCGGCTTGAATATAAGTTTTTTTTCAATGGACTTGCGCTTAAAATGCTTGGGGCAATTATATTTGCATTAGTATATGAGTTACATTATGGGTATGGAGATACCTTCCAATATTATAGAATCGGGGTTTCCTTTAATGAGTTCCTACTAGAGCACCCTTTAGAGTGGCTCAAACTGATGTTTTCAGGTAGTAATTCTCTTCTGAAAGAGAAATATGAAATTGCTTCGGGGTATACCATTTATAAGACAGTAAGTGGTGAACAACCCTTTTATTATGAAAGTGATTTGTTTTTAATGGGGAAAATAATTTCCTTATTATGCTTTCCGTCATTTAGTTTTTATTTGACGTTGAATATTTTTTATGGAGTTCTTTCCTTTACCGGTGTCTGGAAACTCTTTCAAACAATAATTAAGATATACCCTTCTTATGAAAATCATTTAGGATATGCGATATTTTATGTTCCTTCCGTTTTTTTCTGGGGTTCGTGTCTGATGAAAGACTCTTTGACGCTTGGAGCTCTGGGGTGGTTTTTTTATTCTGTCTACAATATTTTTGTTAACCGAAAACGAAACATGGTTTTTAATATGTTCATTTTTATTATTGCTACTTATGTTTTAGTGATTTTGAAGGCATATATCTTATTAAGCTTTATTATTGCTTTATTTATATGGTTGGCAGTATATTACAATAAAAGAATAAAAAATGTCATGTTCAGATTTTTGTTTTTCCCACTTATTCTGGCAATTATTGGTTTTGTGAGTATTTGGGGTATTTTATTTTTAGCATCCTACACGGATAAATATCAACTTTCTCAATTAGCAAGCACCGCTCAAGGTTATCAATCTTACCATAATTCACTCGAGGGAGAAGATGGAGGAGGATCCACATACAGTCTTGGTGAAATTGATTATACTCCTTCGGGAATTTTGGCCAAAGCGCCTACGGCTATTAATACAACATTTTTTCGTCCTTATCTTTGGGAGGTTAAGAGTTTTTTAATGATACCTTCTGCTATTGAGAGTTTAATACTGTTTTGCCTGACATTTTATTTGCTGTTCATTAAAATTGGTTTTCGAAGATTCGTTCAACTTATGATTTCTAATGAATTTATTATTTTATGCTTTATTTTTTCCATGGTATTGGGATTTTCAGTTGGATTTACATCCTATAATTTCGGTGCTTTAGTCAGGTATAAAATACCCGCATTGGTTTTTTTTACAATAGGTTTGTCGATCTTATACAGTGAATACAAGATCAGACTCACTAAAAAGAATAGGAAGGGCCGGTATTTAATGACTGGAAGATAACTTATTCAAATGCTGCTTCCTGATAGAGTCCAAGTGTTTTTCTGGCACTTTCTTCCCAATTAAAAAACTTCGACCGCGCAATTCCCTTTTCCCTTAATTTATGAAAAGGAGCTGAATTGTTAATAATAGATTGCATTGCAGCTTGTATTTCAGCGGTTGAGTATGGATTCACCAGAATGGCCGCATCCCCCGAGATTTCTTTTGTGGCGCCAATATTACTTGTGATGACAAGCGTTCCCAAACTCATAGCCTCTATTATTGGAATTCCAAATCCTTCGATGAGAGAAGGGAAAACAAAACAGGTGCTTAATTTATAAAGGGATTTAATTTCTTCATCGCTTACCATACCAATGTACCGAACTCCCGTAAAATCAAATTTTATATTGTTTTTCGGGTAATTATATCCTGCCAAAATCAATTTATATTCTTGTTGATTGAGACGGTTAAATGCATCAATTATTCGTTTGATATTTTTATGTTCACGCAATTGTCCTACAAATAAAAAAAATTTGTCCGGTAATTGATATTTTTCCTTTGTAGCCAAAATGACATGGGCGGAGATTTCATTAAAATCTTTTTCAAGTCCATTATAAATGACACGGCAATTTTCGACAATAGTATCCTTGTTGTTTTCAAGTGTATCATTTTTCATTGATTCAGAGACGAATACAATGCGATTTGATTTAGTTAACGTGTTCTTTAATGCGTACTTGAAATAAAGTGTTTTAATCCCAAATTTATCATTGTATTTTTTTATATTATTTTTGAAATTAGAATCGTGAATAGTGGCAATTGTTGGTATTCCAGAAATCGGTGCATCAAGATGGGGATAATGGTAAACAGATGGTTTAATCTTTCTTATAATAGAAGGCATTTGAATGTAGTTTACAGGGCCGAAATGGGGCAAATGAACGACCTGAAAATTTACATTTTCAAAACTAACCAACGTTTTAATTAAAAGATCATTTTCGGATAATGTTGGGTTGATTAATATGGTGTAAATATTCTGATTATCAATTTTCAGAATATTTAAAAGAAGATTTATGATATACTTGCTTATACCCGTTATATGGCTAAGATGGATCCTCGCATCAAATACAATATGCATAGGGCTATATTAGGTAAGAAAAAGAATGTGTGGCATCCTTGTGAATCAGTATGTAATAGGCATCCCGCAAGTGCATTTCCGGAATAAGTTTTTTTGTTTTGTGAGAATAAGTAAATAGGTCATATTTCAGGATATTCTTGATGTACTGTTCAAATTCACAAGGGGAAATATTAAACCCTTTAAGATAATCGGGGCATATCTCAACCAGAAGGACTGGCTTATACTTGTCAATTATTTTTTCCATTCCTTTTAAAGCCAATAATTCCGCCCCTTCAATATCAATCTTTACAAATTTCAGATTTTTTAACTTAGTTAACAGAAATTCATCAAGAGAGACTACCGGCACATTATATTTAATAAATACCTCATGTTCCAGGAAAGTACGTGTTGAAATAAATGCAAGTCCCGTATCAGGTGCTCCAAAATCCAGTAAAGGGACTTTAAACTCCTGTTCTTCCGATACATTGCTTACACCTATATTAAACAGCTCAACGTTCCTTGCTTGAAATTTGTTTAGAATTCTCCTATTTACACGATAAGTAAATGGAATAGGTTCAAAGGAATAGATAGTCCCCGGGGTAGCTAGTTGAGCTAATAAAATGGAAACATGTCCATAATTTGATCCGATATCAATTGCCTCGTCGCCATGTTTAATAAATTCTTTAAATAAAGCAGTCTCCGGCTCGAGAAAATGACCTGCTTGAATATCGTTTGCTTTACCTTTGTAATAAAACCATTCATAGGCTTTTATTCCCAGCACTTTATAAAGGATGGGCTTTAAAATTGTTCTGAATTTGGCTATTAACATAACGTTTACTTATCTGAAAATAAGGAATAATACGTTAGAAACATTCTTTTGTGAGAAAGATTTGATTCTGTGTATTTCCTTGCATTCGATCCTAATTGCCTAGCAAGTTCTTTGTCCTGATAAAGGAAAAGAATTTTTTCGTAAAGATCCTGAACGTTCCCTGATTTAAATAGCATGCCCGTGTTTTGGTGTTCAATCAAATTATTAATGCCGTTAATATTCGACGCAACTATTGGCAGACCTGAAGCCATTGCCTGTAGAATAGACATACTCATCGTTTCAGCATGAGAGGAGTGTACATAAAGATCCGATTCCTGGAGTTTTGAAATGATCCCTTCCTCAGAAAGGGTACCTGTAAATTCTACATTCCCTGAAAGATTGAGCTTTTTGACAATATTTTCCACTTGCTTTTTTGTTTCTCCATCTCCCGCAAGAATCAATTTAATCTCCGGAATTTCAGTCTTCAAATGTAGAATGGAATA